>CACYCD010000031.1 GCA_902772755.1 uncultured Ruminococcus sp. | reverse complement strand
GTCCGACTATTCCGCAGAAGGAAGCCGGCTGACGTATGCTTCCGCCGGTGTCTGAGCCAAGCCCGAAGGCAGCAATATTTCCGGCAACTGCGGCGGCAACTCCGCCCGATGAACCACCCGAAACATAGCCTGTGTTGTGGGGATTCATCGCACCGCCAAAGCAGGAGGTCTCACTTGATGAACCCATTGCAAATTCGTCCATATTGGTTTTGCCCAGCAGAACGGCGTTCTGTGCTTTGAGCTGTTCCCACACGGAAGCGTTGTATATCGGCTTGTAACCGCTTAAAATCTTACTGCAACAGGTGGTTTCTATGCCCTTTGTGGAGATATTGTCCTTTAGGGTCATCGGAACACCCTCCAAGGGGAGAAGCTCCTCCCCTCTTGCAAGCTTTTCATCGACCTTTTCGGCAGTCTGCAACGCTTCATCAGCGGTGATGTTGACGTAGGCGTTCAGCTCGCCGTTTGCAGACTGTATCTCTGCAAGGTATTTTTTTGTCAGCTCAACGCAGGAGATCTCTCCGCTTTTGAGCATTGACTGTATCATTTTTATATATCCCATACCGCACCTCTTATGCGTGTTTTCTTACAAGGAAGTGATCCTCTGCCTGTTCGGGGGCATTTTTCAGAATCTCTTCACTTGGGAAGGACGGCTTTACCACGTCCTCACGCAGAACATTTGAAAGACTGTTTATGTTGTCAAACTCCACACCCTCGGTGTCGGCGTTGTTGATGGTGTCTGCAAAACGGACGATCTCCTGCATAGACTGTGTGAGACTGTCCATCTCCTCCTCGGGGACAAAGAGCTTTGACAGCAGTGCGATATTCTCTACATCTTCTCTTGTTATCATAATTTCACCTTATCTGAGCTTTATGTGAATTTCTCTCAGCTGTTGCTCCGAGACCTCCGAGGGACTGCCGAGCAGAAGATCCTGAGCGTTGCTGTTCATCGGGAAAGCTATTATTTCTCTGATGTTTTCCTCTTCGGTAAGGAGCATTATCATTCTGTCAACACCGGGAGCCATACCTGCATGAGGGGGAGCACCGTAGTTGAATGCGGTATACAGTGAGCCGAATTTTGTCTTTAAGTCGTCCTCGCTGTAGCCTGCCATACCAAAGACCTTTACCATAATGTCGAGGTCGTGATTTCTCACAGCACCCGAGGAAAGCTCAACACCGTTGCAGACTATGTCATACTGATAGGCGAGTATCTCTGTCGGCTCTTGATTTTCGAGTGCGTCCATACCGCCCTGGGGCAGGGAGAACGGGTTGTGAGTAAATGCAAGCTTGCCGTTTTCGTCAAGCTCAAACATCGGGAAGTCAACGATGAAGCACAGCTCAAATTTTGACTTGTCAATGAGGTCAAGTCGGTTTGCAACCTCTGTTCTGATCTGACCTGCAAGCAGGGGTGCTTGCTCGGGAGTGTCGGCAATGAAGTAGATGACATCTCCGGCTTTTGAAGAATTGCGTTTTATCAGCTCTTCCCTGTCGCCCTCCTTGAGGAACTTGTCGATAGGTCCGTCAAAGGTCAAATCGTCATTGACCTTGACATAGCCCAGACCCTTCATACCGATCGAGAGGGCGAACTCCTCCATACGCTTGAACCACTTTTTGCTCTGCTTTGCACAGTCGGGGACGTTTATTGAACGAACCGTCTTTTTGCGGAAGGGGGCAAAGTCGGTCTCGGTGAACATATCGGAGATCTCAATTATTTCAAGCGGATTTCTGAGGTCGGGCTTGTCGGTGCCGTATTTGAGCATAGCTTCCCTGTAGGGTATCTTTTTGAACGGGGGCTTGCTCACCTCTTTATTGCTGAATTTGGTGAAGGTGTCGTACAGCACTTCCTCGGTGACGGCAAAAACGTCCTCCTGTGTGGCAAAAGCCATTTCAAAATCGAGCTGATAGAACTCTCCGGGGGAGCGGTCTGCCCTTGCGTCCTCGTCACGGAAGCAGGGGGCTATCTGGAAGTATTTGTCAAAGCCGGACACCATCAAAAGCTGCTTGAAGATCTGCGGTGCCTGCGGAAGGGCATAGAACTTGCCCTTGTGCTTTCTGGAAGGAATGAGGTAATCCCTTGCACCCTCGGGAGATGAGACGGAGAGAATGGGGGTCTGCATTTCAAGAAAGCCCATCTCTGCCATTTTATTTCTTAAAAACGTAATTATATTGCTTCTCAGGATAATTTTGTTGTGTACCTTGGGATTTCTCAAATCGAGAAAACGGTATCTCAAGCGGACTTCCTCGGAGGTGTTTGTGGAAGTCATCACCTCAAAGGGCAGACTGTTTTTGCACTTGCCGAGTACCTTGATGTCCTCGGTGTGGACTTCAACATAGCCTGTGGCGATTTTTTTATTTATGGTATCATCGTCACGTCTTACGACCTCGCCCGACAGGGTGACGGTACACTCACGGTTGATGCCCTTTAACAGCTCGTCATTGTGAACGACCACCTGCAATACGCCGTAGTGGTCACGGATATCCAAAAACATTACTCCGCCGTGGTCACGGATATTTTCTACCCAGCCGGCAACACGGACTGTCTGACCGATGTTGCTTTCTCTCAGCTCACCGCAGGTAACTGTGCGATATATATTTTCTCTAATCATTATTCTCTTTCCTTTCTGTAGAATAATCCCATACTGCATTATTATATCACAGATTTCAAGAGCTTTCAATATTATTTACAAGATTTTTTCTGCATAAGCAGACAAGACCGATGCGTCTGCATCAGCCTTGCCGTTACTAAGTATTATTTATCTGTTATTCTACAATAACATTTGCTCCTGCTTCTATATAAACCTCTTGGTCAGTGCTGCCATCAGTTGGACCGATCGAAACTGAAGTACCATTGCCCTTCTTTACTCTGACCTCTGTTACGGTATTATATATTCTAATATAGCCATTATGTCCGCTGCATATTGCAGATGACATACCACCGCCTTGTGCATAGACCGTACCGCCTCTTATTACTACTCCTTCACATTGGCTTATAGTTGTGCCGCCGCCTATACCGCCTGCATATTCGCCGCCGGTTGCCTGGATATCTCCGCCGTTTATCGTAATAACACCACAGTATGAATTATTACCTGCACCTATGCCGGCTGCACCTCGGCTGCCACGTGCTGTTACAATTCCGCCGTTAATGGTAATTCCGCCGCAGGGTGCTCCATAATATCCTGAACCTATACCGGCTGCTTGACCGTCGCCGTAAGCATAGATCAGTCCGCCGTTTATGACGATGTCTCCGCAAGGACCCTCTTCTGTTCCTGTTCCAATGGCAGCCGCTCCCTCATAGCCACCGTAAGCATATAATTCACCGCTGCCTTCTATGGTGAGTGTTGCATCATCAGCCGGGAAAATTGCGGGATAGCGAGCACTTGTTGACTTGATTTTATTGTTACCCTCAAGGATGAGTGTAGCATCTCCAAGTGTGGTTATGCCTGCATATCGAGCCTGACCGTCAGTACGGGTCATTGTAACATTTCTGAGGATAACCTTTGCATTGGCTGCGATCGTGATCTTGTAACTACCCTGGATAGTACCTGTGAGTACATCGCCGTCCTTTGCCTCGTAATTAGCGTTAAGTGTGGAAAGATCGACAATGTTGTCATTTGTAGTTACCTTTGTATAGTCCTCAACTACGATTTTTCCGCAGACACTCCTTTCGCCGGTGCCGATAGCGTGGTTGCAGTTAGTTCCCTTATTTGCGGTCACGCTTGTTACGGTACTTTTGATCGTAATATCTCCGCAGATACTTCCTTCGTAGACTGCACTGCCTATTCCGGGTGCTCTTTCTCCGCCTGTTGCGGTTACAGTACCGCCGTCAATGGTAATATTTCCGCAGGTGCTTGTGCCGTTACCGGATCCGTAGCTGCTTCCTATACCGGCACTTGTTTCTCCGCCTGTTGCATTTACTGTGCTGTTGCCTGTAATTCTAATGTTGCCACAGGTGCTGTTCTCTCGTCCGGAACCGATTCCGGTTCCTCTGCTGCTTGACTTTGCAATTACCGTACAGGTGTCTATGGTAATATCACCGCAGCTTGCATAATAATATCCGCTGCCGATAGCTGCTGCATTGCTTCCGCCTGTTGCATTTACTTCACTGTTTGTAAGTCTGATATTGCCGCATACACTGGGACCGTTATACTTGCCGTAGCCGCTGCCGATTCCTGCAGCACACTGTTTTCCAACAGCCGTTACATTACAGTTTTGGATCGTAATGTCGCCGCACGATGTCTTTTCATATCCGCAGCCGATACCTGCTGCATTATAGCCTGTGCTTTTTGCAATTATGTTGCTGTTTGTCAGAGTGATATTTTGGCACTTGCTTCCGTAGCCTGCACCTATGCCGGCTCCGGAAACTAATACTTCTGATGTTATGTTGTTACATTCAGAGAT
>CACYCD010000030.1 GCA_902772755.1 uncultured Ruminococcus sp. | reverse complement strand
TCATTTGAGTGATTACTGTCATCAATTACTGCGTCAAAGCAAAACACACCCTTTTGTGATAGCTTAATTGCATCATTAATAAGAGCATTATTCTCATAACTTGTTTCTAAAATTTCAGATGTTGATTTTTTTAGTTCATCCATAAAGAAACCACAAATCAGTTCGTCGATTTCACGGCTTTTGCAGACAAACTCAGGAACATTTGCACAACCTGCTGTTGTACAAGCAAAAATCAAGCCGTTAGTATCTATACCGAACCACATAATATCCTCAACCTGTAAATCGAAAACGCTATATTTCATAATCAACAACCATATTCCAGTTCTTGCATCGTATGAGAAATATTGTTCGGACTCAAGTCTAAAACAATTACCTGAGTAATATTGTCGTATTCGTCTAATGATAATACAACTTTATCCATTCGGTAATTCTTAAGAGCTTTTTGATCAGATAACTTTATAACTACTCCGTTTGTGTGAACTGTAGTTAAAAAAATCGAACAATCAATATGGTTGTTTAACAACAAATGAATCGAACCATTCACACAGTTTGAGGGTACTATTACTTTTGATTGTGAAATTGCATACTGCTGACTAAGAGTTAAAACTATTTTACGAATAGCTTTCGATTCTTTGTCAACAGAAAACTCTAATAGATCTGTATCGTTATAATAACAACCGATGTGCTCAATATTCTATGCATGTTTATCAAAGAACAAATACAAAGGAAAATACTCTTTGTTTTCTACTGATGCAACATCTGAACCGGCAGTTAAGTTTATAGGCATCATAATTTCTCCTTATATACCATTGAATTGAGAGTGCTTAACAACGGGATTCTTGCTCTTTTCTTCTGCCATTTTCAAACAAGCCCTAATTGAGTGCCGTGTCGCCTGTTTTGCTGAACAGGCGTTTTATTTCGGCTTTCAGACCTTTGAGGTCGGGGGAGCTGAGGTCGGGGGAGGCTTTCAGTATCTCTTCGGTACACTGCTGAGTTTCTTTTATATCCTCGGTGTTGCCGAAGCCGGCTATTTTCAGCTCGGGCAAGCCGTGCTGTTTTTGTCCGAAGAAGTCACCGGGTCCTCTGAGCTTCAAGTCCTCGTCTGCTATTTTAAAGCCGTTTGATGTGTTTTTCATCGTTTTGAGTCGCCGTGATGCGTCTGGGGAATTATTATCCGAAACAAGTATGCAATAGCTCTTCTCGCTTCCTCTGCCCACTCGTCCCCTTAATTGGTGGAGCTGTGACAGCCCGAAGCGGTCGGCGTTCTCTATCATTATTATATTGGCGTTCGGCACGTCCACTCCGACCTCTATTACCGTGGTGGAAACAAGCAGTTTTATATCTCCGTTCTTAAAATCCGTCATCACCGCTTCTTTATCGGCAGGCTTCATTTTTCCGTGCAAAATCCCTATGGGGATATCACGCATATCCTCATTCATCATCAGCTGTTGGGCATATTCCTCTGCCGACAGCAGACCCTCGGGGGAGTTTTCTCCCTCCTCAACAAGCGGACATACTATATAGCACTGCCGTCCCTCGTCTATGTTTTTTCTGATGAACGACAAGGCTCTTGTACGTTTTTTGCTGTCAATTACAAGGGTGTCTATCTTCTGTCTGCCCGGTGGTAGCTCGTCAATTACGGAAATATCAAGATCGCCATAGATTATCAGAGCAAGAGTTCTGGGGATAGGCGTTGCACTCATTACCAGCAGGTGTGGGTGATTCCCCTTTGACAGCAATGTCGCACGCTGTGACACGCCGAAGCGGTGCTGTTCGTCCGTGATGGCGAGGGCTAGGTTTTTGAACTCGGTATCATCGGTCAGCAGGGCATGAGTGCCTATGACAAGATCTATCTCTCCGCTTTGGAGATTCTCACGTATCAGACGTTTATTTTTGGGTGTGAGTGAACCCGTCAGCAGTTCCACACGTATTCCCGTATCTTTAAGAATTGACGTCATACTTTTGTAATGCTGTTGTGCAAGTATTTCCGTTGGCACCATAAATGCCGCCTGACAGCCGTTCTTGATTGCGGTATAGCAGACTGCGGCGGCGACTGCAGTTTTGCCCGAACCGACATCGCCCTGAACAAGCCTGTTCATCGGGTACTTTGTCTTTGTCATATCGTTTATGCAGTCACGCACTGCCCTCGACTGTGCATTTGTAAATTTAAACGGCAGGAGCGAAAGGAAATCAGCCGTATAGTCCTTTTCAAATACTATGCCGTTCTCGGCACGTGAGGAGCTTTTGAGGTAACGCAGTCCGAGATTCAGCACCAGCAGTTCCTCAAAAACAAGCCTGCGTTTTGCCATAAAAAGCTCGTCTGCATTGTCGGGATAGTGGATTTTTCTGATGGCAAAATCCAGTCCCTGCAAATTCCAGCGGTCACGGATCCACTGCGGAAGAGGGTCGTTTATCATTTTGGGAAGCATCGTCAGAGCTTCACTGACGGCATTGGCAACTATCCTATTTGGCAGACCCGTTGTAAGGTGATAGATCGGGTGTATATTGCCACCGTCCTCGGGCTTGCTGAAAACGGGTGAAATCATCTGTAATCCGGAATCTGTGCGGTTGATTTTTCCGAAAAACAAATATGTTTCCCCTGCCTGAAGCATAGAACTGATATACTTGTTATTAAAGTAAATTATTTTTACCCAACCGCTTTCGTCCTCAACAGAAGCCTTGCTGATAAGCATACCTCGTTTGCTCGTCATACCCACACGCATCGGCGTGCGGAGAGTGGCTTTTATGCAGACGTTTTCATCAAGGGGAGCTTCTGCAATGGGGATGGGATCGCTCCAATCCTCATAATCACGGGGATAATACATCAGCAGGTCGCCTACGGAATTTACTCCCAGACGGCGAAACTGCTCCACACGCTTCTTACCTATTCCTTTAAGTTCCTCAATACTTTTAAAAAACAGACCGGGCATAGCTACCTCAATTACTCTGTAAATCAACAAAAGGCTGTAACAGTACAGCCCTTTGAGTTAATAAGTTTTCAATCAATATTCTACACCGACAATATAATAGTAAATCGGCTGATCTCCCTTGACAAGTGAGATATCTACATTCTTTCCGTACTTCTCGCTGAGAATGTCATACGCTTCCTTGGCATCTTCCTCTGAGATGTCATTGCCGTAGATAAGGGTAACAAAAGAAGCGTGCTTATTGATGATATTCTTGCAGAGCTTGAGAAGTGCTTTGAGAGAAGTCTTTTCGCAGACGGACAGACGACCGTTTTCAAGACCGATGATCTCTCCCTCCTTGATCTTCTTACCGCCAAACTCGCTGTCACGGGCGGCAAAGGTGACCTGACCTGTAACCACCTTGGAGGCGGTTTTGGTCATTACTTCAATATTTTCATCAATTGACGAATCCTCGTCATAGTTTATAAGTGCTGTCATACCCTGTGTGACTGTCTTTGTCTTGATGACATAGACGTTTCTGTCCTCTACCATACTGACAGCCTGCTGTGCTGCCATAACAATGTTTTTATTGTTGGGGAGAACGATAACGTTCTTGGCAGGAGTAGCAAGTATAGCTTCAAGTATATCATCTGTTGAGGGGTTCATCGACTGACCGCCGGAAACAACATTGCTGCAGCCCATATCCTTGAACAGCTCAATAAGACCCTCACCTGCCGCTACGGAAACAAAGCCGACTTCATCAACAGGCTCTGCTATTTTCAGAGCGGGCTCTGCTTCTTCTTTCTTTTCGGTTCCGCCTGCTGCTTTGTGCTGTTCTCTCATATTCTCGACCTTAACGGTAAGCAACTGACCATGCTCCAAACCGCTCTGCAGTGCAACACCGGGAGTATCCGTGTGGACATGAACCTTGATTATCTCGTCATCATCGACAACTACAACGCAGTCGCCTATAGTCATAAGGAACTCTCTAAGCTCGTCGGGAGTTTTCTCAGCTTCACCGCTTCTGCCTACGATAAACTCTGTGCAGTAGGTAAAGTTAATGACCTCATCATACTGAGAAACAGCGGTAGTGAAGTTCTCTGTTGTGACCTCTACTTCTTCTTTTTCTTCGGCAAGCTCAATGATCTCACCTGTGGAGAACACAGCCTGCATACCCTCAAAGATCTCCAGCAGACCCTTTCCGCCGGCATCAACAACACCTGCTTTTTTGAGTACGGGGAGGAACTTGGGGGTGAGAGCGAGAGCATCCTTGGAAGCTTCTATGACCTTGCTCCAAACATAGATGTCATCAAGGTCGCTTTCAAGCGTGTGAACAGCTTCTTCATAAGCCATACGTGCAACCGTGAGGATAGTACCCTCTGTGGGCTTGGTAACAGCCTTGTAAGCATCTTCAACACCGATGCCGAGAGCCTGAGCAAGATCCTTGCCCGTTGCCTCCTGCTTGCCTGCAAATGCCT
The DNA here is from genome assembly GCA_902772755.1 of uncultured Ruminococcus sp. Lineage (GTDB taxonomy): Bacteria > Bacillota > Clostridia > Oscillospirales > Acutalibacteraceae > Ruminococcoides. Next base: position 1,333 of record CACYCD010000030.1, on the reverse strand, counting down.
TGGCAAAGCCTCTGAAAATAATGGAGGTGATAACACCCGAGTTTCCTCTTGCATTCCTGAGCATTGCCGAAGCTGCCTTGGCGGCAACAGCGGAAATATCCTGATCCTGCATATCCTTTATCTCTTTGGCAGCTGCACTGACTGTCATAGACATATTTGTACCCGTATCGCCGTCAGGTACGGGGAAAATATTTAGGTCGTTTATCTGCTGTTTTTGCAGGGTGATATTGTTCGCACCCGAGATCAAAGCGTCCCTGAAAATATTACCATTTATCAATTTTTTCACATCCTATCTTATTGCGAGGGCAAAGCCCATTAAATCCAACTATACTAACATATAGTATATCACAAAAACTGCCCTTGTACAAGTAATTATTTATAAAAATTTTAGGTTTTTTTCAGAAAATTCAAACAAGCCCCAAAATTATCTCAGGTCAAATATTTCTGTATCGGTGGTTTTACCCGTCTTTTCATTTATATCAAAAATTACACAGTTCAGCTTGCAGTCTCCCGAGGCATAGTCAAAGCGTTCGGGGAGCTTGTTGCGAAGCTGGCTTATGACCAGCTCCGGCTTTACACCGATGACGGAATTAACGGGTCCGGTCATACCCACATCGGAAATATAGCCCGTGCCGTTGGGGAGTATCTCGTTATCCGCTGTCTGTACGTGGGTGTGAGTACCGAAAATTGCCGAAACCTTGCCGTCAAGGTAGTAGCCCATAGCTCGCTTTTCTCCTGTGGCTTCCGCATGAAAGTCAACAATTTTGATTTTGCAGTCTTTGATATCCTCAAGCACCCTATCCATTGTTCTGAACGGACAATCCAAGCTGACATCCATAAAGACATTGCCCATAAGATTTACCACTGCAACAGACAATCTCCCCATATCAAAGATACAGTATCCCCTGCCGGGCGTGGTGGAGGGCGGATAATTCTGCGGTCTTATGATATGCTCATGCTCGTCAAGATAGCTGTAAAATTCTTTTCTTCTAAAGGTATGGTTGCCGAGCGTTATCACATCGACACCGCTGGTGAAGATATGATCTGCCGAATACGGCGTGATCCCGTTGCCGTCATTGCTGTTTTCTCCGTTGCAGACAGTAAAGTCAACACCCTTGATCTTTTTAAAAGCAGGGAGCTTAGCACGTAAAAACTCACACCCCAATTTGCCGACCACATCACCTATACAAAGCACTCTCATATTAACACTCTTTCCGTTAAGCTTTCTATCTTCTTCATTATATCACATATTTTTTCATTGCACAATAATTTCAGCGATTTCGGATAATTCTTCTTTTATTGTATAGTCGGTGGTGAGTATATAGTGGGTGTC
>CACYCD010000029.1 GCA_902772755.1 uncultured Ruminococcus sp. | reverse complement strand
TCTGCCGTCATCAAAGCACTTTTCTATAAGCTTCATAAACACAGAGGTCTTGCCGCTGCCCGTAACTCCGTACAGCAGAGAAACACAAGCTTTTTCGCTGTTATAATCGGACAGCAGACTGCTGTAAGCTTGTTCCTGCATAGTGCTTAGTACAGTCGTGGTGCGTTTAGCAGTGTACTCGGCGTCGGCGTAGGGGTTACGCATCACTTCGTCCTGAAAATATCTCAGTACACCCTTTTTCTCAAGTGCATCAAGCACCGCTGAGGTAACGCCCGTGTAGTAGCAAATTTCTTTTACGGAAGCTTTTCCGACAGATGAAACAAGGTCATACACCTTTTTCTGCTTGGGAGTGAGCTTGGGTGTAAATGAAATATCCGCCAAAGCCACCATCTTTACGGTAGAATCGCCTGTATGTCTGAACACCTCATCCTCACGCAGGATAACACCCGAATGACAAAGCTGTGTGAGCAGTCTGTCACTCAGGGGAAATTTTTTCAGCAGATTTTCCTTGCTGACAGGCTTTTTTCTTGTAGAAAGATAAGTACAGAGTGATTTTTCCGCTTCTGAAATATCCGTTCTTTCTGCGTAGGATTTTTCTTTTATGGAATATACTGTGTTTATCTTGTAATTCAGCCCTGTCGGGAGCATAACACGCACAGCATCATAGAAGGTACAGAAGTATCTGTCGTGAATAAAGAACACGGTTTTTATCATCTCTTCGGTTAGCAACGGTTCTTCATCAAGGACAGAGGATATTTCTTTAACGGAAGCATCAACACAGGTCAGCTCCTCAACGGAAACTATCATACCCTGACGCAGTCTGTTGCCCCTGCCAAAGGGAACTAGGACACGCTTTCCGCAGGTGGCAACTGATCTCAGGCTGTCGGGGATAAGGTAGCTGTATATCCTGTCAAAGCTTAGTGTTGTGCTGTCAACCGCTACACCTGCCGAAGGATAGGCGGATCTCATTCTTCTTCAATATTATCGGGAGCCACCAGGTTGACACGGTGGTTTTTAAAATCCTCAATAGCCAGCAGTACGGGTTTTTCTTCCGTAACGACACGATGTGCCGAAAGCCTCTCTGAAATCTGTCTTGCTCTTTTTGCCACACCGATAACAAGTGCATATCTGCTTTCTTTACCGCTGAGCATATTTTCAACTGATATCTTTTGCATAACTATTCTCCTATCCATCAAACTGAGCGTTTTTCACGCTCGGAATTTACAATTGATATTATTTCATCTGCGGCACGCTCGACCACATCATTCAGGACTATGCGGTCATAGCGGTCACGCAGTGCCATCTCATTTTCTGCTATTTTCATTCTGCTTTGAATAGCCTCTTCTGTCTCTGAGGCTCTGCTTCTCAGGCGGTTTTCAAGCTCCTGCATGGTAGGCGGAACAATAAAAATACTCAAACTGTCGGGGTAAAGCTCTTTGATCTGCAGACCGCCCTGGACGTCGATCTCAAGGATAACGTTGCAGCCCTCCTCAAGGGATTTTTCCACAGGGGTTTTTGGTGTGCCGTAGCTGCAGCCGTTGTAGACTGCATACTCCATAAACTCTCCCCTGCCGACCATTTCGGCAAACTCGTCCTCTGTCAGAAAGAAATAATTCTTTCCGTGGACCTCCCCCTCTCGTGGGGCTCTGGTGGTGGCTGATACGGATACACGGAAATCACTGTTCAAGCTTTCCAGATATTTCACTATTGTACCCTTGCCAACGCCTGAACAGCCTGAAATGACTATCAGCAGACCCTTATTCATATTTCCTGTTCTCCTTCCATTCTGTTGCCGATCGTTTCTGGAGAAAGTGCAGATAGGACTATGTGGTCACTGTCGGTAACTATTACCGATTTACACTTTCTGCCAAAGGTGGCATCTATTAACATTCCGTTCTGCTTGCTGTCCTGGACTATACGCTTTATCGGTGCAGAGTCGGGACTTACAACAGAGATTATTTTGTTTGAATTTACAAGGTTTCCAAAACCGATATTTATCAACTTCATAGCTTATTCAATATTCTGTATCTGTTCTCTGATTTTTTCAATTTCCGATTTTATTTCAACTACCTTGTGAGCAACTTCACTGTCGTTGGCTTTGCTTCCGATGGTGTTTGCCTCACGGTTCATCTCCTGAATGATAAAATCTATCTTTCTGCCGATCTCGGTGTCGCTGTCAAGCAGGTTATTAAGCTGCAGCAGATGACTTCTGAGTCTGACGGTCTCTTCATCTATTGCGACCTTATCGGCAAAGAGTGCGACCTCGGTTATCAGTCGCTGTTCATCATAGTCGGCACTGCCGAGAAGCTCGATTATCCGCTCTTTTAGGCGAGTCTCATACCGCTGTACACGCTGAGGAGCGGTAAGCTCGACCTCCTCAACTATTGAAAGTATCCTTTCAAGACGTGAAACAACATCAGCTTTCAGACGCTCTCCCTCGACCTCTCTCATTTTGAGAAAGTCAGCGAGAGCGGTGTCAGCCACCTGCTTTACGCTTGCCCATACCTCGTCCTCGTCCTCGGGAGTCTTATGCACCTGAAAAATATCGGAATATCCTGCCACTGAGCTTACCGAAACATCATCGGCAATGTCATACTCCAGTGCAAGACTTTTCAGTGCATTTATATAGCCTGCTGCAAGACTCTTGTTGACCTTGACGATACACTCCGTATCTTCCTTCTGAGACAGGGAGATAAAGACATCTACCTTACCTCGTTTGATTTTTTCTTTGAGATAGGATTTTATCTTCTCTTCAAGAAAATTAAATCCTCTGGTTATGCGACAGTTCAGCTCAAAAAACCTGTGGTTGACACTGCGGATCTCAAAAATAATATCTCTGCCGTCAACCGTAAGCTCTGCCCTGCCGAAGCCCGTCATTGAACGCACCATAAGCTCACCCCTATCTGTGATTTTCTAAGAGCCTGTTTAGCATCTTTAAGCACGCATCTTTACGGCAAATTTTCCCGATAACTGCGTCAAACGGTCTTGCAATACGTCAGTATT
>CACYCD010000028.1 GCA_902772755.1 uncultured Ruminococcus sp. | reverse complement strand
TGGATATCGAGGGCAACACCGCTACCTACAATGCTATTCTGGTTGCCCTGAAAATGATGATAGACAAAAAAGAAGAGGTACCCAATGCAAAGATGATGCTCTTCCTGCTGTCTGACGGTGAACAGAACCGAGGCTACAGCCTTGACAGAGTTGCACCCATCGTGGGAGGACTCAAGGTTCCCGTATATTCAATAGGCTACAATCTGGACAAGGATTCCGAAGCTGTAGCTGAGTTGAAGCGTCTCAGCGGAATAAATGAAGCGTCACTTATCAACGCCACCTCCGATGACCTCATCAACCATATGAGAAATCTGTTCAATGTAGAGCTTTGATCCTATTGCAAGCCGTGTCAAAAGATGCGGCTTGATTTTTTTAAAAAAGTCATTGACTTTGATTTGTGATAGTGATATAATCAACATTAAAGTGATGAAGAGGACATGAGCTTCCGATAAGCTGTTTTCCAGAGAGTCCGCCAAAAGCTGAGAGGCGGATATACAGCTCCGGTCGTTTACCACCTCTGAGTCTGTGCAGGAAATGGCACGGCGGCAGGCACCGTTATCAGCCTTTTAGAGGGTGACTTGTCACCAAAGTTGGGTGGAACCACGGTAGTTTATCGTCCCGATATCCTGTATGGATATCGGGTTTTAGTATTTTATGGAAAAGAGGAGAACAAAATGATAAATGTCGAATTAAAAAACGACTCCAGAAGCTTTGAAAAAGGCATTACGCCTTATGAAATAGTAAAGAGCTTTGGAGGAGGATTTTTCAAGCAGGTTTGTGCCTGTCGTATAGATGACGAGGTCGCAGACCTCAGAACACCGCTCAATGCAGACTGTAAGCTGGAATTTGTCACCTTTGATGACAATGACGGCAAAAAAGCTTTTTGGCATACTGCCTCGCATGTGCTTGCCCAGGCGGTAAAAAGACTTTATCCCGAGGCAAAATGTGCAATAGGTCCTGCTATTGACAGTGGCTTCTACTATGATTTTGACGTTGAAAAGCCGTTTTCAAATGAGGATCTTGAAAAGATCACAGCTGAAATGAAAAATATAGTAAAGAGCAAGGTGGCTGTCACCAGATTTGAGCTTTCACCCTCGGAAGCTATTGAAAAGCTGGAAGAGATGAACGAGCCTTACAAGGTAGAGCTTTGCCGTGAGCATTCCGACAAAAACGAGCCTATCTCTTTCTATCAGCAGGATGAGTTTGTTGATCTGTGTGCAGGTCCTCATCTTATGGATGTGTCGCCCATCAAGGCGATAGCCCTCACAAACTGTACGGGTGCATATTGGAGAGGAAATGCCGAGAATGCCCAGCTTTGCAGGGTGTACGGTGTGGCTTTCCCCAAGGCTTCAATGCTTGAAGAGCATCTTAAAATGCTTGAAGAGGCAAAGCTGCGTGACCACAACAAGCTCGGCAGAGAGCTGGAGCTGTTTACCACTGTTGACTACATCGGTCAGGGTTTGCCTATCCTGTTGCCAAAGGGTGCAAGGATAGTTCAGCTTTTGCAGCGTTGGATAGAGGACGAGGAGCAGAGACGTGGCTGGCTGCTCACCAAAACTCCGTTTATGGCAAAGTCCGACCTCTATAAAATTTCGGGTCACTGGGATCACTACCGTGACGGTATGTTCATTTTGGGAGATCCCGAAAAAGATGATGAGGTTTATGCACTGCGTCCTATGACCTGCCCGTTCCAGTATCAGGCTTATCTCAACCGTCAGCGTTCCTACAGAGATCTGCCTCTGAGATACAACGAAACTTCCACCCTGTTCAGAAATGAAGCCTCCGGCGAGATGCACGGACTTATCCGTGTAAGACAGTTCACCATCTCCGAGGGACATCTTATGTGTACACCCGAACAGCTTGAGGACGAGTTTGCACGCTGTCTTGACCTTGTTAAGTACACCCTCAAAACCATCGGTCTTTATGAGGATGTATCCTACAGATTTTCTCAGTGGGATCCCAACAACAGAGAAAAATATATCGGTACTCCCGAGGATTGGGACGAGGCACAGGGTGCTATGAAGAAGATCCTTGATGACCTTGAGATCCCCTACGTTATCGGCAAGGACGAGGCTGCATTCTACGGACCCAAGCTCGATATACAGATCAAGAACGTTTACGGAAAAGAGGATACCCTCATCACGATCCAGATCGACCAGTTCCTTGCCGAAAAATTCGGTATGGAATATGTGGATAAAGACGGACAAAAGAAGCATCCTTATATTATACACCGTACCTCTGTCGGTTGTTATGAGCGTACACTTGCACTGCTCATTGAAAAGTACGCAGGTGCGTTCCCAATGTGGCTTGCACCCGTTCAGGTCAAGCTTCTCCCGATCGCTGACAGACATCTTGACTATATCTATGAGGTGAAGAAAGCACTTGAAGCAGAGGGTGTGCGTGTTGAGGTCGATGACAGAAGCGAAAAGATCGGCTACAAGATCCGCTCTGCTCAGCTTGAAAAGATCCCCTATATGGTGCTTGTCGGTGACAAGGATATAGAGTCGGGTTGTATCTCGGTTCGTCACCGCAAGGAGGGAGACCTCGGTCAGATGACGGTTGAGGAGTTTATTGCAAAAACCACGGAAGAGATAAATACAAAAGCCATAAAGTGATTCCATCTGAGGTGATGTATTTTGCAGGATAAATCACAGGCAAGACATAGATATTCACATTCCAATTCGCAGGGCTTGTACTCTGTCAGAGATAATCCGGGCTATGAGATAAAATCTCATACACTGAACAAGTTTTTGTTTCTTGTTATGCCCGTGCTGATGACAGCGGTATTTATTGCAGGCTGTGTTTTGGGTTATATCGACTATCAGAATACCGCAGCAAGGAGCAAGTCCATTCTTTCGGAAAATGAGGACTACATCTCACCGGAGGACGAGCTCAGGCTATATAGGGTCGTTAATATTGCAAATCCTCTCGACAGAGCCTATGTGCCGTCAACAGTGGTTGTTGGCGGTGCCGAGGTTGACCGCTTGATAGCAAATCCGCTGAAAAAGATGATCGCAGCCGCCGCAAAGCAGGGTGTTGTACTCAGCGTTAAATACGGCTATGTCTCTTATGATGAGCAGCACAGGCTGTATGAGGATTTTGTGGAATTTTTGCTGTCAACAGGCAAATATACCCAGGTGCGTGCCGAGTCCACTGCAAACAGGGTGATCTGTGACAGCGGAAACAGTGAGCGGCAGCTTGGTCTGCTGGTGGAGTTTGACACGGACAACAAGGGAGAGTTTGACAAAACAGGTGCCTATCAGTGGCTTATCAGAAATGCCAAGGAATACGGCTTTGTACAGCGTTACACAAAATCGGGTGAGCAGGCATCCGCCATGGACAGGGATTTTACCTTGTGGAGGTTTGTAGGCAGGCAAAATGCCGTTCTTGCGGAAAAACTTGGTTTGGATTTTAATGACCTTGTTGATTATGTAAAGAAGGAGTATTACAGCGAATAAAAATTTTTTTAAAAAAAGTTTGAAAAGCTATTGCATTTTTCTCCAAAATATTGTATAATGACTTATGTTGTTTACGGTTTCAGCGAAAGAGGTGAGTTTAGATGAAAGAAAAAATCCATCCGAATTACAAGCAGACAACAATTACTTGTGCGTGTGGAAATGTTATTGAAACAGGATCTACAAAAGAAAATATCCGTGTTGAAATTTGTTCAAAGTGCCATCCTTTCTTCACAGGAAAGCAGAAGCTCGTTGACACCGGTGGACGTGTAGACAGATTTAAGAAGCGTTTTGGTATGAAATAATAACGTAATTGTTGAGGCGGTACAAATATCTGTACCGCCTGTTTTTTAAGGATATATTATGGGAGATTATTATATTACACTTGCCGACAGTGGTATTGCTGAATTTACTGAAAAGCACAGCAGATTTATCGGCTATGCCAAGCCGGTCACAACAGAAGCCGAGGCGGTCGCATTTATAAATGAAAAGAAGAAGCAACACTACGATGCACGTCACAATGTCTATGCCTACAGCCTGAGAAACGGTCAGATAAAACGTTATTCAGATGACGGAGAGCCACAGGGTACGGCAGGCGTTCCTGTGCTGGAGGTCATCAACAAAAATACCGTGGTAGATGCCGTGGTGGTGGTCACAAGGTATTTCGGCGGTATTCTGCTGGGAGCAGGCAGACTTGTCAGAGCATACAGCCATTCTGCCTCGATCGCACTTGAAGCCGCAGGAATTGTGCGTATGGAAAAATGCTTCAGCTGTCGTATAAAAGCAGGTTATGACCGCTACGGAAAGCTGTCGGGGCTTATAGCTGAGTGCGGAGGAATACTCGACAATACAGAGTTTTTGGAAAATGTCGTGCTTTGCTTTCATATCCCCGTTGATATGCTCGGCTTCTTTAACAAAAAACTTGCCGATGCAACAAACGGTAAGCTACAGTCGGAAGTCTTGGAAGAAAACTATTTTGCCATTTAGGAACTGTTTGGAAAATGAGTGGTATATAATGAAAAAGATTATCGTTGTAATTCTATTGTGCGTAACCGCTGCTGTGGTTTTTGCGTTTTTTCCGATATCTCAGAATAGCCTTAACAGCGGAAATGCCGCAGCAACTCCAAATACATATATTCCAAGAAGTATAATGTGGTATAACAGCAGGG
>CACYCD010000027.1 GCA_902772755.1 uncultured Ruminococcus sp. | reverse complement strand
TCGCCTGAGCAGCCAGTCTGCGTACTTCTTCAACGGGTACATCGAAGTTTTCGGCAATTTCCTCATGGGATAATTTGCCCTTTTTTATGAATTTTTTTATCGACTCAACAATACCCTCCTGACGACCTTCCTGACGACCTTCACGTAGACCTTTACGTAGACCTTTTTGGATACCTTCTTGGATACCTTCTTGGATACCTTCCTGACGTTGTTTTAAACCATAATCCTCTATTGCCTTACACATAAGCTCAACTCCCTTTTGAGTGTTTTTGTATTTGTATGTCACATCTGCCATTGGCGGGCAAAGCATACTGTCTGCACTTCTGCAGGTAAAGTCATGTATTAGCTTGCCGATGGCTGTTTCTGTATTTTTGTACGCACCGTTCACATAAATGATGTGTGAGCCGTCATTGAACAGCTTGTTGCTTCCGAGAATATTTCTCTCGATTATGTATGTCGGGCAGTTATCCTGGATAACATCATTCTCTGTAATAAATATCACGTATGAGTCGGGCAATTTGCTGATTTTCATACCTTTTGATAAAGCTGCAACATCCAGTGCTGCCGAATGATACCTTGCCCTCTGCGGTATTGCTCCGCTGTTTGAACGCTGTATCTCGATGTTATACTTTTTCCCTGTGCTGTCGGTCGCAAAAACATCGAGTGTCAATCCCTTTGAGCCGAATATTATCAAGTCATACTGTGTTTCACTTTTTTCAACCGTGAGATCCTGCTTGTCAAGTATTACTCTGAGAACATATTCCACCAACGCTTTATTATCCGAAAACATCAATCTCATAAAATCATCGTCTATCGGGCGAAGTCCCATAATGACCTGCATAATTTCATTGTCCATCGATCCCACCTTCTTTCAATTATAGTATAGCACTGTGAAGTAAAAAGTTCAAGAATAACAGTCAAGGATTTTTTGGCAAATAATATTATTGGTATTGACATTTTCGGCTGATAGGAGTATATTACTGTATAGCGGTTAGCACTCTTATATTGCGAGTGCTAAAATAAAGTAAGGGAATGATTTTATGGCAAAAAAGGAATTTAAGTCCGAATCCAAGCGTCTGCTGGACTTGATGATCAACTCTATCTACACAAACAGGGATATCTTTCTTCGTGAGATCATCTCAAATGCAAGTGACGCTATCGACAAGCTGTGCTTTCTCAGCCTTACCGATCAAAATGTGGGTATGACCCGCAGTGACTTCAAAATAGAGGTTTCAGCGGATAAGGACAGCAGGAAGCTCACTGTTTCGGATAACGGCATTGGTATGGACGAGGCTGATCTTGAGGATAACCTCGGCGTCATCGCCTCTTCGGGTTCGCTCAAATTCAAGCAGGAGATGGACAAGGACAACAACGACGACATTGACATAATCGGACAGTTCGGTGTTGGTTTTTACTCCGCCTTTATGGTGGCAAAGGATATCACCGTCATCACCAAGAAGTACGGCTGTGACAAGGCTTATATGTGGCACTCAACGGGTGCAGACGGCTACACTATTGAGGAGTGCGACAAGGATACCGTCGGTACCGACATCATTATGATAATGAAGGACAACACCGAGGAGGATAACTACGATGAGTACCTTGAACAGTACAAGCTTTCCTCACTCATCAAAAAATACAGCGACTACATTCGCTATCCGATCGAAATGGAGATGAAACGCTCCAGAAGAAAGGAAGACTCCAACGACAGCGACAAGCCCGAGTATGAGGAGTACTTTGAAAAAGAAACCCTCAACTCAATGATACCCATCTGGCAGAAGCCCAAGAAGGACGTTTCCGACGAGGAGTACAACAACTTCTATAAGGAAAAATTTATGGACTATACCGATCCGCTGAAGGTCATCTCGACTTCTGTTGAGGGTGTGGTAACATATAAGGCACTTATGTTCATTCCGGCAAAAACTCCCTACAACTACTACACCAAGGAGTACAAGAAGGGTTTACAGCTCTATTCGTCGGGTGTTCTCATTATGGAAAACTGCGAGGATCTGCTTCCCGAGCATTTCCGCTTTGTCAAGGGTGTTGTTGACTCCCCCGATGTCAGCCTGAATATTTCAAGAGAAATGCTCCAGCAGGACAGAGTCCTCAAACAGATGGCTAAGACTCTTGAAAAGAAGATCAAAAACGAGCTTTCTTCAATGCTGAAAAAAGACAGAGAGACCTACGAGAAGTTCTGGTCTGCCTTTGGCTCACAGCTCAAATACGGCTGTGTCAGCGACTACGGTGTAAATAAGGGCGAGCTTGAAGATCTCCTGCTGTTCTACTCGTCAAAGCAAAAGAAGAACATCACCCTCAAAGAGTATGTTGAGGCGATGAAGGAGAACCAGAAGTACATCTACTACGTGATAGGTGAAACTGTTGAAGCCATCGACAGACTGCCTGTGCTGGAGTTGCTCAAGGAGAACGACTTTGATGTGCTGTACCTCACTCAGGAGGTTGACGAGTTCTGTATGCAGTCGCTTATGAAGTATGCAGACAAGGAGATAAAGTCTGTTCTCAACGACGACCTCGGACTTCCCGAAGACGACAACAAGGAAACCGAAGACGAGAAGAAGGACAGTGAGGGTACCATAAACTTTATGAAGGAGACCCTCGGCAGCCGTGTCAGCGATGTTGTTGTCAGCAAGAAGCTAAAGAGCTACCCCGTTGTACTCACCGCAAAGGGCGGAATGAGCTTTGAGATGGAAAAATATTTCAATGCCGTAAACCCTGACAGCGGTATGAAAGCCAACCGTGTGCTGGAGATCAACCCAAATCACGAGGCTGTAAAAGCAATGATGAGCTATATCGACACCGATATGCCCAAGGCAAAGGCTTACTGTCAGATACTGCTTGCACAGGCGGAGCTGATGGCAGGCGTAGAGGTAGAGAACACCGCCGACTACACGGAGCTTGTGCTTTCACTGATGAAATAATACCGATAATACAAAAACTCCTCCTACATAGGGGGAGTTTTCCTTATTTTCCACAGAGTTTTCCACAATATATTGTATACGAATAGGTTACAATATTACAAGATTTTAACTTTTATGACCCTCAATACCCCTGTTCTGCTGAATATACGCCCATTCAGTAACAAAGCTGTAACAGGTTTTCAACATATTGACATTGCATAAAACAAGGCTGATGTTGGGCGTGAACACCAGCCTGTCTTGTTTAGGGAAACTAAAACCAATATAAAAAAGAGCTACGCCCTACAACAAGTGAAATAATATATGCTTATTATATCAAATCCTCAAAATATTAAAAAATTGGAAATTGAAGTTGTATTTTGTTGGTTTGTGTTGCTTTTTGTTAGATTATATGGTAAAATATACACGTGGTACTATAAAAGAGGTGATGGTCTTGGACAGTAAAATATCAATTCTTATTGTTGAGGACGATGCCGAGGCGTGCAGGAATTTTCGTCTGCTCTGTGAAGAGTACAGCAATATGGAAATAGTTGCCGTGACTGAAAGCGGTACACAGGCATTGGAGTACATAATCACGCTTATGCCCGATGTCGTTATACTTGACTTGGAGCTTCAAAGCGGACAGGGAAGCGGTGTCAGTGTGCTGTTTGAGCTGAAGAAACGCCGTTTTGAGCCGATGCCATATATTCTGGTGACTACCAACAATTCCAGTGCGGTAACTCTGAACAGTGTCCGCAGTATGGGTGCCGATTACATTATTTCAAAGCACCAGCAGAATTATTCTGAAAAAGATGCTCTTGACTTGATATATATGCTTGCTCCCGTTATCAAAGCAGACAACCAACGCAAAAGCCCCGTCAGTGATATCTCGCACGAGGGGTCGCTGAATAGGGAATCCAACGAAAAACGTCTACGCCGTATGATATTTGCGGAGCTTGACAAGGTGGGAGTAAGCCCCAAGGCAGTAGGCTACAAATATCTTGCCGATGCCATTTATCTAAACATTCAGGAGCCTACACAGAATATCTGTTCAGTGATAGGCAGAAAGTATAAAAAAACTGCCTCCAGCGTTGAGCGTGCAATGCAGAATGCGATCAATCGAGCTTGGACGACAGGAGATATTGACGCTTTGTTACAAAATTATACCGCCGGAATCAGCTCTGCCAAGGGAGTGCCGACTCTGACGGAATTTATTTTTTACTACGTCAATAAGCTGAATAATCTGTAGAATTTAGGGCTTGACGCAGTTGGTCAAGCCCTCAAAACATTACATTGTTTTAGCCGAACAATCCCCAAAACCACTTCCAGAATGACATAACCACACCTCCTGCATACGTTTTCTCCGAAACATTTTGTTTATGTTCTATATATATTGTATGCTGATGGGGGTAAAAATTATATTTATTGCTGTCGGCAGTTTTTCGTTAAATATTGTTTAAGATTATTTGAAAAAATGATTTTTTATTGGGAGGTGTCCATGAGTACTACGTTTTCTATGTTTTATTCGATAAAAGGTTTTATTTTTACCGTTTGTTTCTACTATATATACATCCGTTTTTGTCATATCGTCCCTTCAAAAAGAAAAATGACGGTGCTGATACTTGTGTCAATGTATTCGGGAATCGCAGAGGAAGCAATAGGTCTTATAGACTGGAATTTTTCGGGATTTTGTCTGCTGTTCCTTACAATGACCACGCCGTTTGTTCTGTTTAAAAACAAATTCAGCACCACGCTGTATTATGCCGTAATTTCCTATGCCATAATGACGATGATAAATGTGGTTGCAATGCTTGTGTTTATCGCCCTGCCCACCTCATATCTTTTGCTCGAATTACAAAAAATGCACCATCAAACTATCCTGCAGCAGCTTGGAAACCGGCTGTGCGTCGGAGCATTGCATATATTGTTTACATGGCTGTTTTTCAGGATAAAGCGGTTCAAGGTACTGTACAGTCAAATATCAGACTGTTCGGGAAATCTGTTTTTTTACGTCTGTCTGTTTATAACTATCTTTTCAAACGGTATATCGCATATGGATATTGACAGCGATATAGATGAGTATATTGGTGTATTATTCTTGATAATACTTTTGGGCTGTATAGTCATCTGGACTAAGTTTATTGATATGCTGTATCAGCAAAAGCTCAAGCAGCGTGAGAACGAACGAATGTATCAGAATATTGAAGAACAAAAACGTCAGCTTGCCTTTTACAGCAAAAGCAATGATGAGCTTTCCGCAATTATCCACAAGGACAACAAGGTACTGCCGGCAATGACCGGTGCGGTGCGTGCAGTCCTCAGCGGACAAACGGCTGACAAACAGCAGACGGCACAGCTGCTTGCACAGCTTGACAGCCTGTTTGCAGACAGAGAAACAGCCGTCAATAATTATGAACAGCAGAGCATCTCCCTGTCGATGACAGGTATACTCTCCTTTGATGCGGTTGTGAACTGGTTTCAAAAACGCTGTGTCCAAGAGGGTGTGAGCTTTTTGTTCGTTCACCGCACCGATCTGCGTGAGCTGACGGAGAATATCCTCGCTGAATCCGACCTGCACACCCTTATAGCCGATCTGTGTGAAAATGCCCTTAATGCCGTTAAGACCTGTGAAAAAAAGAATATCCTGCTTTCCGTCGGAAAACAGGATGGCAATATCTTTGTAAGTGTGTACGACAGCGGAATCAGCTTTACGCAAAAAACACTGTGCAATATCGGCATATCACGCTATACCACCCACAGAAAAACCGGTGGAAGCGGTATAGGTATGATGACAGCATTTGAGATTATGAAAAAGTGCAAAGCCAGCTTTGAGCTTGACGAGGCACTCCCTGCCGAGAACTACACCAAAAAGGT
>CACYCD010000026.1 GCA_902772755.1 uncultured Ruminococcus sp. | reverse complement strand
CCGTATTAGAAAAATACGGAAGCCTACAGATCATATTTGCAGGCGGAGTTATGAGCAACGGCATAATTCAAAATTCTCTCAAAACCCGACTAAACTGTATATTTGCACAGCCTGAGTTTTCAACCGATAATGCAGCAGGCACAGCTTATCTTGCTTTCAGAGGAATGTCAAAATGATAAATCAGGAACAAACTCAGTACCGGAGAGTTCTCACCGTCACTCAGTTAAATGCCTATGTCAGGTCGATGATCGAGGGGGATTTTCGCCTGAAAAATATTTTTGTTTCGGGTGAAATATCAAATCTCAAGGACCATTACAGCAGTGGTCATATATACCTCACCTTAAAAGACAGAGGTGCTTCGATCAACTCCGTGATATTTGCAACAAACGCACGCAAGCTCAGATTTAAACTCGAAAACGGTATGAAGGTGATCTGCCACGGACGTATAAGTCTTTATGAAGCCAACGGACAGTATCAAATGTATATTGACAGCGTTGAGCCTGTCGGTATCGGTGCGTTGTACCTTGCGTTTGAACAGCTCAAAAGCAAGCTTGAAGCCAAGGGACTGTTTTCTGTTGAGCATAAAAAACCGATAAAACGTATTCCCAAAACTCTGGCAGTTATAACCAGCCCCACGGGTGCAGTGATACAGGATATCAGAAATGTTATTTCCCGACGTTTTCCTTATGTGAAAATCATACTCTATCCCGTAACCGTACAAGGTGAAGACGCCCCACGTCAGATAATAGAAGCCCTATCCTTGATAAATGCGGAGGGTTCGGCTGACACTGTTATTATTGCCCGAGGCGGAGGCTCTATGGAGGACTTGTGGGCGTTCAATAATGAAAGTCTGGCTGTAGCTGTGTTCAACAGCAAGATCCCCGTTATTTCGGCAGTCGGTCATGAAACAGATTTTACTATCTGTGATTTTGTATCGGATCTTCGGGCTCCCACACCATCGGCGGCGGCTGAGCTGGCTGTGCCTGACGTTGTGGAGCTTAAAAGAAAGATCATCAATTATTATAAATATCTGGGCAAGCTGCTCACATCATACAGACAAACATATTTAAATAGTTTGTACGAGCTGTATTCCGAGCTTTGCCTGTATCTCCCCATCAATTTGCAGGGAGAGAGCTTTAACGAATTAAAGAAGCTTATTAACCGTCAGCATGAGCTTATGGCGGTAACGCTCTCCGAATCCGAAAAAACACTGAACGCATATACATCTAAGCTTGAAGAGCTAAATCCCGTTATCGTCCTCAGCAGGGGTTATGCCTATGTATATAAGGATGAAAAACAGATACAGTCGGCTGCTTCTCTGAAAAAGGGTGATGAGATCACCATCTACCTCTCGGACGGCAGCGTAAAAGCTATAGTACAATGATTATCAATATCTCATTTTTCCTAAACTGCGAAAATGAGATATTGTTTTTTTATTTGGTATTGACTGTTTACGGCAGATTATGTATAATGTTATCCGTGATTAAACGGGTTCTAAGGAGGGCGAAATGTTTAATAATAAAACTGAAAACATCATCGAGTTAAAAAACATCAAGAAGGTGTATGATGATGTGGCTGCTGTTGAAGATTTCAATTTGGAGGTCAAGCGTGGAGAGTTTGTCACGTTTCTGGGACCTTCAGGCTGTGGAAAAACCACAACGCTGAGAATGATTGCGGGGTTTGAACTCCCCACAGAGGGACATATCACGCTGGACGGCGATGATATAAGCAAGCTGCCTCCGTATAAACGACCGATAAATACGGTTTTTCAAAGGTATGCATTGTTTCCTCATCTCAACATTTTTGACAATATCGCTTTTGGCTTAAAGTTAAAGACGATAGACATAACTTCCAAGGATAAAAACGGAAATACGGTCACCAAAAAAGGTAAGCTCACAAAAAAGCAGATCAAAGAAAAGGTCAGCCGTGCATTGAAAATAGTTGACCTTGAGGGCTTTGAAAAACGTTCTGTTGACACCCTCTCCGGCGGTCAGCAACAGAGGATCGCCATTGCACGAGCAATTGTCAACGAGCCTGAGATACTGCTTCTTGATGAACCGCTGGGTGCTCTTGACCTGAAGATGCGTAAGGAAATGCAGATAGAGCTAAAATCCATGCACGAAAAACTGGGTATCACCTTCATATACGTTACCCACGACCAGGAAGAGGCACTCACGATGTCTGATAAGATCGTCGTAATGTCCGACGGTATGATACAGCAGATAGGCACACCCGAGGAGATCTACAACGAACCTCAAAATGCTTTTGTTGCCGACTTTATCGGAGAGAGCAACATTCTCAACGGCAAGGTTACAGGTAATCTCAAGGTGAAATTCTGCGATCATATTTTTGACTGCGTGGATAAATTCCCCATAGGCACAAGAGTTGATGTAGTTGTGCGTCCCGAGGATATTATGATGTGTCCCAAGGACAGGGGAATGATGAATGTTGTTGTTGATTCTGTTGTGTTCAAAGGAATACACTATGAGATAACAGTGCTTGCAGGTGAAATAGAGCTTGTTATACAGTCCATTAAAAATGCCCATGTGGGGGAGACTATCGGAATAGAGATAGAACCCGACGGCATTCACCTCATTGAAAACAACCTTGTTTCCAATGAGTTTGACGGAGTAATAACCAAGCACGGTACTGTGGAATTTGCAGACGGTGAGTTTGAATGTGACCTCAGTCAGCTGTACGACAAGGTTAGCTCTGTTGAAGGCAGTGTTATCACTCTGTCCGATGGCACTGAAAAAGACCTTGACGGCGTTGAAGTAGCGGTTTCGTTCCCGATAGCAGATGGTGCACAAATGAGTGACGATGCCGATGAGGGCGGTGCAGTGGGTAATATTATCTCACTTATCTACAAGGGTGACCACTATCAATATATAGTAAGAACAGAAAACGAGTTTGACTACGTGCTTGACGATGAAGATCTTTGGAATGAAAATGATACCGTAAGTATTATTATTCCAAAAGAGAAAATCAAGCTGATATTAAAATAAAGGAGTACCGGCTATGCTAAAATTTTCACGCAAACAGCTGTGTATTCCTTACGCAGTTTTTTTATTGATTTTTGTGATCGCACCCCTGCTGGTTGTTATCTACTATGCTTTCACAAACGGTCAGGGCAATTTCACATTGGAAAACTTCACCGGATTTTTCACCGACACAAACACCATCGGAACCTTGGTCTACAGCATTTTTATAGCATTGGTAACCACTGTTATATGTATCTCAATAGCCTATCCCATAGCATACATACTTGCAGTAAGCAAGCTGAAAAAAAAGTCGGTACTGCTTATGCTGTTTGTAATGCCTATGTGGATAAACTTTACTCTCAGGATAACAGCTGTAAAGGAAGTGCTTACGGCAATACAGGGAAATCTTGCGTTTCATCCGTTTTTGAATACGCTGATCGGAATGACATACGATTTTTTGCCGTTTATGATACTTCCTCTCTATACAACACTTGAAAAGATAGACACCAAGCTTCTCGAAGCCTCAGCCGATCTGGGTGCTTCACCTGCAAAAACATTTTTCAAGATCACACTTCCGCTGTCTGTTCCGGGAATAATCAGCGGTGTAACAATGGTCTTTTTGCCTGTAATGACGAACTATGTTGTACTTGATATGATGTACAACAGCACATATATAATGGGAAGCCTTATCGGAAGCTACTTTGCCGCTTATGATTGGAACAACGGTTCTATGATTTCAATAATCCTGTTGATAATAATATTTATCATAACATTGGTTACCAATAGGCTGAATAATGATGAAAGCAGAGGTGCCGTAGTATGATAAAGAAAATCATTTCCGCTTCGTGGATATTCATTGTACTTCTGTTTATGTATTTCCCGATACTGATGCTTGCTGTCTACAGCTTTACCGATTCAACAACTATCGGAGCTATCAGAGGATTTTCCTTCAATAATTATCACACCCTGTTCACTACCGAGGATCTCAGATCAATGATAGTCGGCACAATAGTGCTTGCACTGGTTGTTTCGGTAATTTCAGTGGTATTGGGTACCACCGGTGCAATTGGTGCATATTATTCCAAAAGACTGCCCAAAAGCATAATCACCACAGCAAACAGGATACCTGTTGTAAATGCCGATGTGGTTACGGGATTTTCTGTCTGTGTTCTGCTCATAGTCGTACTTGGCATTGATAAATCAACATTTATCCCGTTGATCGCAGGTCAGACTGCCCTGTGTGCACCGTTTGTTTATCTGTCGGTCGTTCCAAAGCTGGTGCAGATGGACAACAGCTTGTATG
>CACYCD010000025.1 GCA_902772755.1 uncultured Ruminococcus sp. | reverse complement strand
CTGAAAATAACCAACGCTATGTATATGATATCCTCGGGCAAGCTGAAAAGAGCTAAGAAGGATTATGAAAATTCACATCCGTATTTTATCAACCTGCAGGATACAATTAAAAAAGTGTTGAAGCTCGTTCCCGATGTTGAAAGCAGATATTTTCTCAACGAAAACGGCGTGGCAGGAACTCCCGAGAAGCGTAAGGGTGTAATTGTGGTGACTGCCGACAAGGGTCTGGCAGGTGCTTATAATCACAACGTGATAAAGCTCGCTATGGAGATAGTGGCAGATGAGAGCTGGAGAAACGACAAGCTGTTCCTTGTGGGACAGGTGGGAAGGCATTTTTTTGAAAAGAAAGAAATAGCCGTTGACGAGGAATTTCAGTATACCGCTCAGAACCCAAGCCTGAACCGTGCAAGAAATATCGCTGAAAAGATGATAGACTTGTACAACCGTGAGGAGCTTGACGAAATATACATAGTGTACACAAATATGAAGTCCGCAATCACCACCGAAGCAAAGGTAAAGCGACTTCTTCCGCTGAGAAAACACGTTTTTACACAAACCTCAGAGCATATTCAGTTTGAGGGAAATGTGAATAATATCACGCTTCTTCCCTCGGCAAATGCAGTGTTTGAGAATGTCATTCCCGATTTTATCGCCGGCTATATCTACGGTGCATTGGTAGAGTCATACTGTAGTGAACAGAATGCACGTATGATGGCTATGCAGGCTGCCTCGGATTCTGCGAAGGATATGCTGAAAAATTTGTCTATTTTATACAACCGTGCCAGACAGGCAGCGATCACTCAGGAGATCACCGAGGTGATCTCGGGTGCAAGGGCACAGAAAAATAAAAATTAACTTCAAGAGGTTTAACATATTATGAATAAAGGCAAGATCATACAGGTTATGGGACCTGTTGTAGATGTTCAGTTTGACAAGGGCAGTATTCCCGAAATAAAGGAAGCACTCACTGTCGAAAACGACGGCAAGACCCTTGTTATGGAGGTCGCTCAGCACCTGGGAAACAATCAGGTACGCTGTATTATGATGGCTTCCTCCGACGGTCTGTACAGAAATATGGACGTCACAGCCACCGGCTCGGGAATTACCGTACCTGTGGGAGAAAAGGTTCTCGGCAGACTTTTCAATACACTGGGAGAAACCATTGATGACGGAGAACAGCTCAAGGACGTTGAAAAGTGGGAGATACACAGAACGCCCCCGTCGTTTGAGGAGCAAAGCCCTGTTGTTGAGATACTTGAAACAGGCATCAAGGCTATTGACCTGCTTGCACCCTATGCCAAGGGCGGAAAGATAGGTCTGTTCGGCGGTGCCGGCGTCGGCAAGACAGTGCTTATTCAGGAGCTTATCAGAAATATTGCCACCGAACACGGCGGTTACTCGATTTTTACCGGAGTGGGAGAGCGTTCCAGAGAGGGCAACGACCTCTGGGTGGAAATGACTGAATCGGGCGTTATCGAAAAGACGGCGATGGTTTTCGGTCAGATGAACGAGCCTCCGGGAGCTCGTATGCGTGTTGCCGAAACAGGTCTTACTATGGCGGAGTATTTCCGTGACAAGATGAATCAGAACGTGCTTTTGTTCATTGACAATATATTCAGATTCACACAGGCAGGCTCGGAGGTTTCAGCCCTGTTGGGAAGAATGCCCTCGGCGGTTGGTTATCAGCCTACCCTTGCCACAGAGATGGGAGAGCTTCAGGAGAGAATAGCCTCTACAAAGAGCGGTTCCGTCACCTCCGTTCAGGCGGTCTATGTGCCTGCCGATGACCTCACGGACCCTGCACCTGCAACTACCTTTGCCCACCTTGACGCAACTACCGTTCTTTCAAGAAAGATAGTTGAGCAGGGCATATATCCGGCTATAGATCCGCTTGAAAGCACATCGAGAATACTTGAAGCCGATATAGTGGGCGAGGAGCATTACGAAACCGCAAGAAAAGTCCAGGAGTATCTGCAAAAGTACAAGGAGCTGCAGGATATCATTGCTATCCTCGGTATGGAGGAGCTTTCCGACGCCGACAAGGTGATCGTTTACCGTGCAAGAAAGATACAGAAATTCCTCTCACAGCCTTTCTTCGTGGCAGAAAACTTTACGGGAGTTCCCGGAAAGTATGTGCCGCTCAAGGACACTATCCGTTCATTCAAGGCTATTATAAACGGAGAAATGGATAAGTATCCCGAATCTGCCTTCTTCAATGTGGGTGACCTTGACGAGGTTGTCGCCAAGGCTAAGCGTCAGGAGTAAGCACTATGGATACCTTTGATTTGAAGATCATTGCCTCCGATAAGTATGTATATGAGGGAAGATGTCAGAAGCTCATTATCCCTGCATTTGACGGCGAGAAGGGTATACTCCCCGACCACGAAAATATCCTTATGGCTACCGATATAGGTATGACAAGATATACCACCGAGGAGGGGGAGACGGTCGAGCTGTTTACGGGCTTGGGCTTTATCGAGGTGATGAACAATGAAGTGTTGTTCCTTGTTCAGACCAGTGAGAAGCCCGAGGAGATAGATGCCAACCGTGCAAGAGAAGCTAAGGAGAGGGCGGAGGAAGCCCTCAGACAAAAGCGTAGCCTGATAGAGTACCACCACTCCAAAGCCTCGCTCTCCAGAGCAATGGCAAGACTTAAAGCTACAAGTAAATATATGTAGGAAACAGGGCGGAATCATTCTGCCCTGTTTAAATATTCACCTGAAAATCTGAGTTGTTGCCTGCGGTGCATATACACGCTCTGCACAAGTCCTATGCCCCAAAACATTGACATTATTGACGAACCGCCCTGCGAGAAGAACGGAAGGGTTATACCTATCACGGGCAAAAAGCCCATAACCATACCCAGATTGATTATGCTCTGTGAGGACAGCATCGCAAAAAAGCCAAAGCAGACCGAGCGACCGGCACAGTCGGGGCTTCGGTACGCTGTCAGAAAAATTTTGATCATCAAAAGAATTAGTATCAGAAAAATTGCCATACACCCGACAAAGCCAAGCTCCTCACCGGCAACGGTGAAGATGAAATCGTTCTGCTGTTCGGGGACTATGCCTGTCTGAACTCTCAGTCCGTGGCGAAAACCGCTTCCGCTGAGTCCGCCCGAGGCGATGGACAGCTTGCCCTGATACTGCTGCCAGCCGTAGCCCCCGAGTGCTTTGCCGTCCGGGGCAAAGAGGGCTATGATCCTGTTTCTATGCTCGTCATTCATAACAAAGCTCCAGAAGATCGGCAGTCCGGCAAGCATCAACGACCCCATAGCCACAAAATATCTCAGCTGTACCCCTGCGGTGAAGCTCATTACCAGGAACATTATAAAGAAGATGAGTGCCGAGCCGTCATCGCCCTGAATGTGGATAATGACAATGGGTATCATTGCATGTATGACAAGTGTTCCCACACCACGGAGGCTGCGGAGCTTGTTTTTCTCTGAAAGCCGACTCAGGTGCTTTGAAAAAGTGACGATAAAACATAGCTTTATCAGCTCGGACGGCTGGACGGATATCCCACCCGGGAGCTGAAGCCAGGCGGTGTCGTCTGTTCCGCTGACGGTTATTCCGAAAAGAAAGACCGCACCCCCGAGTATTATCCCGACTGCACCGGCGATATACCAAAATTTTATTATTGCTCTGTAGTTTACTGCCGACAGGACGACCGCACCGACAATCCCTATGGCAGCTGCAAAAAGCTGAGATCTGAGATAGTTCACACCTGTTGCAGTCTGTACGCTGTATATGAGTGCCAGACTGTAGCCTGTGGCAAGCAGGCTGAACAGCCACAGGAGCTTGTCTGTGGTTTTTAAGTATTTTTTGGCGTTTAGCTTAAATCGTTTGATGACAGTCACCTTCTTTATCAAAAAATCGGGAAAATAGATATATTATTCTAAATAAGAAATTTAATTGCAGTGCAGATATGATATAATCAAAGAAATAGTAGTTTTTTGCAAAGGAGAAATTGTTATGCTTTCAGATATTCAGATAGCACAGCAGGCAAAGCTTCGCCCGATAAAGGACGTTGCCGAAGGTATCGGAATAAAAGAGGACGAGCTGGAATTTTACGGCAAGTACAAGGCTAAGCTCTCCGATGAGCTTGCACAGCGTTTGCAGGACAGGACTGACGGAAAGCTGATCTTGGTGACTGCCATCAATCCCACTCCGGCAGGCGAGGGGAAAACCACCATAACCACGGGCTTGGGACAAGCTATGGCTAAGATTGGCAAAAATGCCATCATCGCTCTGCGTGAACCCTCTCTGGGTCCTGTTTTCGGAATAAAGGGCGGTGCTGCCGGCGGCGGATATGCTCAGGTCTTGCCTATGGAAGAGATAAACCTCCATTTCACAGGCGATATGCACGCAATCACCTCCGCAAATAACCTCCTCTGTGCAATGCTTGACAACCATCTCCAGCAGGGCAACGAGCTTGGCATCGACCCCCGACGTATTCTCTTTAAGCGTTGTCTTGATATGAATGACCGTGCTTTGAGAAATATCGTTGTCGGTCTGGGCGGTAAGCTGAACGGTGTTCCGAGGGAGGACGGATTTATTATCACAGTCGCCTCCGAGGTTATGGCTATCCTCTGCCTTGCAAGCGATATCGTTGACCTGAAAAAACGTCTGGGAAATATTCTGGTTGCATATAAATATGACGGTACTCCCGTCTATGCAAGGGATATTCAGGCTGACGGTGCAATGACGGCTCTCCTGCGTGACGCAATAAAGCCAAATCTGGTGCAGACCCTGGAGGGTACGCCTGCGGTAATGCACGGCGGTCCGTTTGCGAACATTGCCCACGGGTGCAACTCTGTCAGGGCGACAAAGCTCGCACTCAAGCTCGCTGACTATACCATCACGGAGGCAGGCTTCGGCTCGGATCTCGGAGCTGAGAAGTTCCTTGACATCAAGTGCCGTTATGCCGGCATAGCACCCTCCTGCGTTGTTTTGGTGGCTACCTGCCGTGCATTGAAGTACAACGGCGGTGTTGCTAAGGACAAGGTGAATGAACCCTGTCTTGATGCTCTGAAAAAGGGAATTGTGAACCTCGGCGTACATATTGACAATATGAGAAAGTACGGAGTACCCGTAGTTGTCGCTATTAACCGTTTTTACACTGACAGCGAGGAAGAACTCAAATTTATCGAGAGCTTCTGCCACGAAAAAGGAGCGGATTTTGCCGTGGCTGATGTGTTCTGCAACGGCGGAGAAGGTGGCAGAGAGCTTGCACAGAAGGTCGTTGAAGCCTGCGACAAGCCTGCCGATTTCAGACATCTTTACGATACCGAGCTTTCCTTTAAGGAAAAAATGAACAAGCTTGCAACTGAAATATACAGGGCAAGAGGTGTTATCTACACCGCTCAGGCTGAAAAAGCCATTAAGGAAGTGATCGCCCTCGGCGGTGACAAGCTTCCCGTCTGTGTTGCAAAAACGCAGTATTCACTTTCTGATGACCCGTCGCTTCTCGGTGCTCCGACAGATTTTGACATCACGGTAAGGGACGTCAGACTCTCAAACGGTGCCGGCTTTGTAGTGGTCTATACGGGCAATATTATGACTATGCCCGGTCTGCCGAAGAAGCCTGCCGCCAACAGCATTGATGTTGATGAGAACAGCGTCATCAGCGGTTTGTTCTGATGAGGTATGTAAGTCATTCGGTTGAAGAAACCGAACAGCTGGCAGAAAAACTCGCTCAAAAGCTCAACGGTAATGAGGTCATAGCCTTTTTCGGGGGCTTGGGAATGGGAAAAACCGCATTCACCAGA
Organism: uncultured Ruminococcus sp.; assembly: GCA_902772755.1. Lineage (GTDB taxonomy): Bacteria > Bacillota > Clostridia > Oscillospirales > Acutalibacteraceae > Ruminococcoides. Next base: position 110 of record CACYCD010000025.1, on the reverse strand, counting down.
GGACTTATGAAGGGGCTTGGTTATCCCTGCGGAGTGCAAAGTCCTACGTTCTCGCTTGTCAATCAGTATGACGGAAAATTCACCGTATATCATTTTGATATGTACCGCAT
>CACYCD010000024.1 GCA_902772755.1 uncultured Ruminococcus sp. | reverse complement strand
TGAGTAAAGTTGATACCCGAACGCTTGATGAGATCGCCCAACTCACGGGTGGTGAGAACTGCATCTACATCAGGCAGACCGTTTGTTACAAGAGCGGGACGCTCCTTCTCGTACTTCTTGGCAGTACAGGGCATAATAGATACAACAAAGATATCCTTGGGATCGATGTTGTTCTTTTCTGCATAGTAGGACTTGAGGATGGCACCCTCCATCTCATGAGGTGACTTGCAGGTCGAGAGATGGTCGAGGCAGTCGCCGTAGTAGTACTCTGCATAGTTTACCCAACCGGGTGAACAGGAGGTGATCATCGGGAGCGTACCGCCCTCGGTGATCCTGTGGAGAAGCTCGGTAGCCTCTTCCATAATTGTAAGGTCAGCACCGAAGTTGGTGTCATAAACCTTGTCAAAGCCCAGACGCTTGAGAGCGGCAACCATCTTGCCTGTTACGGGTGTGCCGATCTTCATTCCGAACTCTTCACCAAGAGATGCACGAACGGCAGGAGCGGTCTGAACGATAACGTGCTTGCCTGCTGCCATAGCCTCGTCAACCTTGGCGATCTCGGATTTCTCCATAAGAGCACCTGTGGGACATACGTTTACGCACTGTCCGCAAAGGAGACAGGGAGACTCTGTGAAGGACTTGTCGCCGGCAGGACCTACGATAGTTGAGAAGCCTCTGTTCTCAAATCCGAGGATACCGTTGCCGTGAGCATTCTGGCATCTTGATACACATCTTCCGCAGAGGATACACTTGGAGGTATCTCTGGTAATAGAGGGAGCAAGGTCATCGTAGGTTGTGGGAGTCTTTTCACCGACAAACACACCTTCTCTTGCACCTGTGATCTTTGCAACGTGGAGAAGCTCACACTTGCCGTTTTTACTGCACTGCTGGCAGTTCTGATTATGATTGGAAAGAAGAAGCTCTACAGAAATTCTTCTTGCATTTACTGCTTTGGGGGAGGAAATCCTGATTTCCATACCCTCGGCTACGGGATATACGCAGGAGGCAACAAGACCTCTTGCACCGGTTGCCTCTACAAGGCATACACGGCATGAACCCAGGGAACACTCACCATGGTTAAAGGTACACAAAGAGGGAATGGTGTATCCGCACTGTCTGGCAGCCTCTAAAATTGTCAAGCCTGCTTCAACCTGATAGGGAACGCCCTCAATTTTAATATTAACAAGTGACATATATTTTCCTCCCTATTATTCCTTGATGATCGCTTTGAACTTACAAGAAGACTGGCACAATCCGCACTTGATACACTTATCGGGGTTGATCTCGTAGGCGGGTCTCTTCTTGCCGGGTGCTGTGTAATTCGTAACGGTGATAGCGTTTACGGGACACTGACGTGCACACAGACCGCAACCGTAACAGCTGTCCTTAACGATCGAGTACCTCATAAGGTTCTTACAGATCTTTGCAGGACACTTCTTGTCCTTGATGTGAGCTATATACTCATCCATAAAGTGAGTCATTGTGGACACGATGGGGTTAGCCGCTGTCTGTCCCAATGCACACAGGGAGTTGTTCTTAACAGCCTCTGACAGCTGCTGAAGCTCGTCTATATCATTCATTGTACCCTTGCCGTCAGTGATCTTGGTGAGTATTTCAAGCATACGCTTTGTACCCACACGGCAGGGTGAACACTTACCGCAGGATTCATCGCAGATAAATTCCATATAGAATTTTGCGATATTTACCATACAGTTATCCTCGTCCATAACGATAGCTCCGCCTGAACCCATCATTGAGCCCTTGGCAACGAGGTTATCAAAATCGATCGGCTCGTCAAGGTATTCCTCTGTAAGACAACCGCCGGAGGGGCCGCCTGTCTGGATAGCCTTGAACTTCTTGTTGTTGGGGATACCGCCGCCGATATCATAGATAAGCTCTCTGAGAGTTGTACCCATAGGTACCTCTACCAGACCTACGTTATTTACCTTTCCGCCGAGGGCGAATACCTTGGTACCCTTTGAACCCTCTGTACCTACCGATGCAAAGTCAGCTGCACCTTCACGCAGGATATACGGAATTGAAGCGAGTGTTTCAACATTATTTACAACTGTGGGCTTGCCCCAAAGACCCTTGACCGCCGGGAACGGAGGTCTGGGACGAGGCATACCACGCTTGCCTTCGATTGAATTGAGCAGAGCTGTTTCTTCACCGCATACGAATGCACCTGCACCCAGACGGATATGAGCTCTGAATGAGAAGTCTGTACCCAGGATATTGTCACCGAGAATGCCCATTTCTGTCATCTGGTCAATAGCCTTTTGCAGACGATTAACAGCTACAGGATACTCTGCACGTACATAGAAGTAACCCTCGGAGGCACCGATAGCATAACCTGCGATCATCATACCCTCGATAACTGCAAACGGGTTGCCCTCAAGAATGGAACGGTCCATAAATGCACCGGGGTCGCCCTCGTCGCCGTTACATACTACATACTTCTGATCGGAATCATTTGCATAAGCGAAGGACCATTTTCTGCCTGTGGGGAAGCCTGCACCGCCTCTGCCTCTGATACCGGAAGCGAGGACTTCGTCAATAACTTCCTTGGGTGACTTATCAAGAGCATTTTCAAGACCCTTGAAAGCACCATAGCCCATAGCCTCGTTGATATCCTCTGCATCTATAAGTCCGCAACCGTGGAGTGCGATCCTCTTCTGCTTTTTGTAGAAGTTGATCTCTTCCTGTCTCTGGATCTTTTCCTTTGTTACGGGGTCGGTGTAGAGAAGTCTGTCAACGATATTTCCCTTGAGAAGATCGGTTTTTACGATCTCTTCAACATCTTCAACCTTTACAAGGCGATAGAGTGTATCCTCGGGGAATATCTTTACAAACGGACCCTGAGAACAGAAGCCGAAGCAACCTACCTGATTGACGGTAACAAAATCGTCAAGACCGTATTCAACGATCATTTCCTCAAACTTTGCCTTGATAGCATCGGAATTTGAAGAAAGGCAACCTGTACCGCCGCAAAGCACTACTGCACGCTTACCGTCGGAACCGTCGAGCTTGTTCTGAAAGGTTTTTGTGCAATTGCTGATAATCTGATCAAGCTGTTCACGTGATGTAATTTTCATGAATTAGTCCTCCCTGCTGCGGTAATCGTTGATAACTCCGGCTACCTGACTTACTTCCATCTTGGGATATACAGTACCGTTGATAGTTACTGCAGGTGCGATTCCGCAGGCACCTATGCAGCGGAGTGCATCAATGGTGAACATACCATCGTCTGTAGTTTCTCCGGGTTTGATTCCGAGAATCTCACAAAATTCGTCAATGATCTGCTGAGCACCCTTTACATAGCAGGCAGTACCCAAGCAGCAGCCGATTATGTACTTTCCCTTTGGCTTGAGCGAGAAGAAAGAATAGAAAGTAACAACACCGTAGATCTCAGCCACTGAGATACCTGTTTTCTCGGAAACGATCTCCTGAACATCTACGGGAACGTAACCGTACTCCTTTTGAATGTCACTGAGGATCATCATAAGAGGGGTAGTTTCGTTAGCATATCTGTCGCAGATCTCGCTGATTTGCTTCACTGCGGCTTCACTGAGTTTTGCCATATAAACCTCCTTTTATTCTTGAACAAAACAATACAAAATTAAACAAATATAATAACAATTTATATATATCCGTTATTATGCTACAAATAATTTTAACACAGAATCTAAAAAAAATCTGTTGCAACCGCAACAGATTTATGTTATAATGTATAAAAAATAAGGAAACTTCATTGTTAATTGGGTATCGAAATGGAAGATTTTATTTTAAAGAAAAATACAACGGTGCTTGACCGGTTTGACAGCTGTGAATCAAAGAAATATGTGAGCTTTCGCAAGGGCGATATCATACTCACCCTCAACGGAAGCGGTGATACCATCGGTATGCTTCAGGAGGGCAAGGCATATATTGCCTGCATTGACGCTGACGGTCAGGAAAGCGTGTTTGACTTTCTCCGTGCAGGCGACTGCTTCGGAGAATACATCATCACACCGCTTGAATCTATTGAATACATTGCGATGGCAGAAACAGATTGCCGTGTGCTGTTTATGCACTTTGACAAGCTGCTTCACCCCTGCCGTGCAGACTGCAAGAATCACAATGAGCTGATAAAAAGAATGCTGGTTTCGACTTCCGAAAAAGCCAAAGCTCTGTCCCTGCACGTAAGTATTTTAAATAAGAAGTCCCTGCGTGAAAAGCTGATCGCCTACTTTGAATATCAAAAGAAGATACAAAGCTCCGACAGCGATACGATTATTATCCCGATAACCTTTGAACGGCTGGCAAAATATCTTGGCACGAACCGCAGTGCAATGATGCGTGAGATCAAACGTATGAACGATGACGGTATTATAAACTCAAACGGAAAAAGAATTGACCTTATCCGATAAGCTCTGCTATTTCCGGAAAAATACTCAGACTGCGTTTTAGTATTCCGTTGACGTGGGCTATGGTCATTCCGTAGTTGGTGATGGGTATGCCTGCATCGGCGGAACACTTGATGCGGTACTTCATCTCACGCTCGTTGAGCATACAGCCTCCGCAGTGAATGATCAGGGAATATCGGCTTAGGTCAAAGGGAAACTCCGTTCCGCTTGTAAACTCAAACTCCAATTCTTTTCCGCTGTAAGCCCGTATCCATTTTGGCAGCTTGACAGTGCCGATGTCACCGCACTGTCTGTGGTGGGTACAGCCCTCGCTAATCAGTATTCTGTCGCCGTCCCGAAGTGAATCCAGCTTTGACGCACCCTTGACAAGCTCCGTGATATTGCCCTTGTGACGGGCGAACAGTATCGAAAACGAAGTAAGACACACCTCATCGGGGACGACAGCCGATACTTTTTTGAATGCCTGCGAATCCGTCACAACGTACTTCGGCTGTTCTTTAAGAGCCGAAAGAGCATTATTAAGCTCTGTTTCTCTGCATACAACGGTTGAACAGCCTGCTTCAAGCAGTTCTCTGATTGTCTGTTGCTGTGGAAGGATAAGCCTGCCCTTTGGTGCGGAGGAATCTATGGGAATGACAAGCACTACCGTGTCACCGCTGTTCACCTTGTCGGCTATTATCGGATATTCGGTATTTTCGTGCTTTGCAAGCGAGGCAATGCGTTCCTTTAGCTCACGGATATTTTCTTTGGTTTCGGCACTGACGGATATTTCCGTATCAGAATTTAAGTCAAGCCGTTTCAGATCACACTTATTATAAACCACAAGATAGGGTATCTCCTTATCTTGTATTTTTTTGAGGATTTTTTTGTCCTCCTCCGTCATACCCTGCACGCTGTCTACCACGAGCAGGGCAATGTCGGTCTTGTTAAGCACCTGATAGGTTTTGGTGATCCTCAGCTCTCCGAGTGCTCCCACATCGTCAAGTCCCGGAGTGTCGATTATCACCACAGGACCCAGCGGAAGAAGCTCCATTGTCTTTGAAACGGGGTCTGTGGTCGTTCCCTGAACCTCGGACACAATTGCAAGCTCCTGACCTGTTATGGCATTTATCACACTGGATTTGCCTGCATTCCTTCTGCCGAACAGCCCTATGTGGGTTCTGTCAGCTACAGGTGTACTGTTTAAGCTCAATTGTAATCCCCCCGATGTTAAAATCTGAAATCACGTTTACCCAGATGGATATTTTCAATATATTCCTTTGCAAGCCTTCTTGCTTTGGGATTGGGTATCTTTTCAAGCTCAGCTGTTATGAGCTTCTCGCCTATCTCCTTTGTTTCGGGTGAAGCGTAGTCCTCCAGATACTCCTTGAGCGTCATAAGTGCGTTGGGGTGACAGCAGTTCTGTATCTGTCCCTTTTTGCACAGGCTCATAAAGCGGTCGCCTGTTCTGCCCTCACGGTAGCAGGCGGTGCAGAATGAGGGGATATAGCCAATATCCATAAGCCAATGGACTACCTCGTCAAGTGAACGTTGATCGGAGACGTCAAACTGTTCGGTATCGTGGGGACGTTCGTCTGCGGAATAACCTGCATAACCGCCAACGGAGGTTCTTGAACCTCCCGATATCTGCGAAACACCGAGAGCCATAACCTTGTTACGGCAGGCTTCGCTCTCACGAGTGGAAATTATCATACCGGTGTATGGAACGGATATACGTATGCAGGCGATTATCTTTGCAAAGGTATCGTCATCAATGCCGTTGTCAAAAACATCGGGGTCAATGTCATCGGCACGCTTTATTCTCGGAACACTAATTGTATGGGGACCTACGCCGTGAACGGCTTCAAGGTGTTCTGCGTGCATCAAAAGACCTGCAAACTCGTACTTGTATAGCTCCAGTCCGAACAGAACGCCTAAGCCGACATCATCAATGCCACCCTCCATAGCTCTGTCCATTGCCTCGGTGTGGTAGGCATAGTTATGCTTGGGTCCT
>CACYCD010000023.1 GCA_902772755.1 uncultured Ruminococcus sp. | reverse complement strand
TTGTTTATAGACTTCACTTTGCCTGTCAGCTTGATTTTTACCGTGCTGTTCTTCTTGACCTTTACAGCTGTTTTGCCGAGCTTCGGAGCGGTGGAAACACTTACCTTGCAGGTGAGCTTTTCTCCGCTTTTGAGAACAGCGGAAATTTTTGCCGTACCTTTGTTCAGTGCGGTAATTTTGCCGTTTTTGACTGTGGCAACCTTTTTATCGGAGGTTTTCCACGATTTGACTTCGCCGTTCTTAACGGTGAGAACCTTCTCCGCTCCCGATTTAAGAGTCAGTTTATTCTTTGACAGCTTCGGCTGTTCGGCTTTGCCCTTGATGCTGAAAGTAAAGTGCTGTCCGTCTGTGGCTTTGATGCACTCAACAGCTTTATCAATTGAAAAGAGGTTCTTGTCGTATGCTTCCGCAAGGGTATAGATGCTTCCGTCATTATAAACATACAGTCCGAGGTCATAATATTTCTGCTGTGAGTAGCAGTCAAACGTCCAAGCTCCTATTATCACATCATACTCCAAAAATTGTACAAGCTCTGTATCATTGAAATAGAGTACAGAAGCTCCGTCCTCACCGAGCTTTACAAATTTGAACACCGAGGTTTCGGGTATGCCGTATCTTTTTCTGAAAGCCTTAACTACATCTTCATTTTCGGACTCTATTCCGAAAGTAAACTTCGCCGTGCCGTAGTAATTGATAAGCTCAACGGCAAAATCAATTGAAAAAATGTTGTCTTTGCAGGCTTCTTCCAGAGTATAGGCTTTGCCGTCCTTATAAACATACAGTCCGAGGTCATAATATGGGTGAATGTCGTTCAGCTTGAATATAAAATCACCGATTTTTTTATCCTGCTGACGGAAAGCCACATTCATACGGTCGTCATAGCACAGCCAAGCGTTTTGATATTCACCGAGCTTTACGAGGTCAAACATATCGTTCGTATTATATTTTTCTCTCAGTGCCTTCACAGCGTCCTCGCAGTTCCCCTCAATTCTGAAGGAATAGACTATGTTTCTGTTGCTCTTGATAATACTGACTGCATTGTCCATTGAGATAACGGACTGTTCATTGGCTTCTTCGAGGGTGTAGACCTTGCTGTCCTTGTAAACATAAACACCAAGCTCGTATGGAGCTTTGACCCACTTGCTCTCAAACACATATTCGCCTATCCTGCGTTCGTATAAATCGACTGCTTTTTTCTGCGTTTCGTTTACCGCCTGATGGTCGTTTATTTCATCGTAGAAGAACCAAGTACCGTTGTCATTTCCGACAAGCCCACGGACATAATCAAAACTATAGTCCTCTGTTCCGAAACGTGCTTTCATATCCTGTACGAATGCTTCCGTTAATTCATCATCGGGTGCTTCCCGATTTTCGGACGCTTCCGCAAAGGCTGTTGCCGACAGTGAAAATACCATTGCCGCTGCTGTCCAAAGAGATAAAAATTTTTTCATACTTCTCACTCCTTAATCAAATTTCAACTATATTATATACCCCCCCGAATTTTTGTCAATACATTTTCACGAAAAATTTGTATTTTTTTGAAAAATCAGAGTGAGGTTTGATAAATGCGGATATCACCGCTTACACTGCAATTTGCTCAGAGTGCATAGATGATATCCGCCTGTCGCACCGAAAATAAGCTGTGCCTATACACTTAGGCAGTTGCAGAGCAAAATATCACCCTGCAAGGCTGACTTATAAACTTATTTTACTGTCACCTTGCCAAACCTGCAAGCCGTGGTTTCCGGATCGATCTTACCGCCGTAATAAAGAGTTTTTCCGATTACACCTAATGTGGATATATCGCTCATTTCATCACTTTGGTAATGTACGTTCCTGACATATTTTGCATTACCGCCGTTTTTGTTTACTTTCAAAATAATTGAACCTTTATGATCCATTCCTTTGACCGTAAAGCAAATATAGTCGCCTGCAACAACAGCATTCTTTCCCATTGATTCTGTCAATCTGTCAGAATTTTTTTCTGCATATTTTTCATCTAATTTTTTAGTTTCTTGGATTTTCAGAAGATTTTTGCACAAAACAGATTCATCAATAAGTCTATATACCTTTTTGCCTGTTGCCCTGAACAGATGATATCCGTTTTTATCAAGCTTGTTATAAATAACAGTCTTTCCGTTATTTGCACCCATAATTTGTTTTACGTTTGTATCTATGCTGACCTTGTTTCCTTTTTTATCCATACGCACCAGCTTGGAAGCGGAGTTTATATAGTAGAGATAATTTTTTGAAGAAACTAAGGATTCACCTTTAAAAGCAACCGCTTTTTTGGTGTTGACGGTATATTCCGTTTTTCCTTTAGCCGTGGTATAATACAGTTTTCCGTTAAAAAATGCACTTACCGCCTTAGCCTTGCCAATTGTTTCGGAAATACCGTTTATATCCGTATAGATCAGGTCGTTTCCGTTTTTGCTTACAACACCGTATTTGTTACCGCCGTGAAGCTCTCCGCAGTTTTCGGCAAGGTGCTTTTTCTTACCGGTTTTAGCCGTATACACCCAAATGTCACTGTTGCCTACGCTGTAGAAAACTCTTGCTCCATCAGTGAAAAAAGCAATTGTCCTGTTGTCGTTCACATAATCATCTTCGTCAACATCAGTCAGCTTAACAGCCTTTTTACTGCCGTATTGTACATAGAGATTTCTACCTGACATATAAGCTGTCAAACTACCCTCTTTTTGTGCAGTGTAGCGTACCCGATAGGTAGTTCCTGCCTT
>CACYCD010000022.1 GCA_902772755.1 uncultured Ruminococcus sp. | reverse complement strand
CTCTCGGTGTATATCACGGCATACACGAGGTCGGGGTCAACGTCATACTTTTCGGCATAGGCGTTGACATAGTTTGAGTAGGTCTTGGGGTACTGCCAGTGGCGGATATCCTTGACCTTCTGATTGATGATATCGGGTTCAACAAGCAGGATAGTGCCGAAGCCTATTGAAAAGCAGGCTAATACCATAATTGCAGTGAAGAAAAACTTGAACTTCCACGGACGGTAGTTCCTCGCCTTGGTGCGGCGTTTACGGCGGTCGGCAGTCTTTGAGCTGCGGATCGGGTCGGCTTTCTCCCGGCTTTCGTCAAAGGTGTCAAGGAAGCTGTCTGTGCCGGCATTGTCACGGCTCTTGACGGAGGTGTCAAATTTATCAAGAAGCTCGGCGGTGACCTCCTCGGTGTCGGGGGCAGTCACCTGCTCCATAAGACGGTCGTGGTTTTCCTTCATTCGCCTGTCCTTGGCTGTTTTTCGGGTCTTATTCGGTTTTGGGTTGGTTTTTCTTGCCGTTCGGCGTGGACGTGAGGTGGACATTAAAGTATCTCCGTAATCAATTTATTTACCGCTTCGATCAAGGTGTTTTCGTCCTTGTCATTTACAATGTGAAGATCCGCTTTCTCCGTGTAATAACTGTCGCTGTGCTGTGCGTTTTCCCTCAGCAGAGCCTCTTCCTGCGTTATTTTGTCACGGTGAATAATGCGTTCAAGCCGTTTCTGCACAGGGGCAGTGACAGCCAGTACCTTGCTGCAAAAGCGTTGACCTCCGCTTTCAAACAGAGTGGGTGCATCTAAAATAAATTTATCAAAGCCACGCTCGGAATATTCCTCTATTTCAAGCAGAACGGCTTCATAGATGTACGGGTGGGTGATCTCGTTCAGCTTTCGGGTGCTTTCGTTGTCGGCAAAAGCTCGTGAGGCGAGTTTTTTTCGGTCAAGTCCTCCGTCTTGTGTGAGGATATCTTTGCCGAACACTGCCGAAAGCTCTTTAAGCACCCTGCTGTCTTTTTTGTAGATCTCACGGCACAGGCGGTCTGCATCGACGATGTGCCAGCCGTGTTTTTTGAACTCTGAGGCGGCGAGGGATTTGCCTGCCCCCGTGGGACCCGTCAGTCCCAGCACATAGGCGTCGGCGTTGATTATCCTGAACGCCGCCGCACGTATCAGACGGTTGTACACCGCAAGCGATACTCCGTCCTTGGGAGGGCAGGGTGCAAAAACCGTCCTTATGTCGGTGTCGTCTATCTGTCTTAATATGTCAAACAGCCTGTGAGTGTGGCTGTGGAAATCTGTTTTTTTGCCTATGGGATAGGCGGTGAGGTCAAATTTATCCTTGTCCTCGTCATAGCATATCACCGCACTGTCTCTGTCTGCGATACGGCTGACAAACGGGACAAAGCTCTCTCCACGCACCAAAAAGACATCTGCCCGTGGTGCATAGTGGCGGTATTTCATACCCGGTGAGGCAGCTGTCCTGCCCTCTTCGAGGCGGTCTGTCACTGCTTTGTCAATGACGATCTCGCCCAGCACCTCACGGAGCTGTTCGGGGGTGACTCCGCCGGGACGGAGCAGACGGGGAGGGTCTTGTGCAAGGGTTATGACGGTGCTTTCCACACCTACCTCACACTCGCCGCCGTCAATTATGGCATCGGCTCTGCCCATAAGGTCGTTTATGCAGTGCTGTGCCGTGGTGGGGCTGGGCTTGCCCGAAAGATTTGCGGAGGGTGCGGCAAGCGGAGTGTCTGCGGCTTTGATGAGTGCCAGTGCCGTCTTGTGTGAAGGGAATCTGACTGCAACGGTACTCAGCCCTGCGGAGGTCTCATCGGGTATGCTGTCGCCCTTTGGCAGGATAACAGTCAGCGGTCCCGGCCAGAAACGCTCTGCCAGCAGCTTTGCCTTGTCGGTGAACTCCCTGTAGATGTTGAACCGCTCCAGCATCTCCAAGTCACAGATATGCACTATCAGCGGATTGTCCATCGGTCTGCCCTTGGCAGTGAATATTTTTTCTACGGCTTTGCCGTTGAGAGCGTCCGCCGCCAGCCCGTAGACTGTTTCGGTGGGAACTGCAACTATACCGCCGTTTTTTATTATGTCTGCCGCTGTTTTTATGTCGGCAGGGGTGTCCTTCAGCAAAAGAGTTTCCATCAATGCTTGTCCATACTTTCTTTCAGCTTTTCTGCCCTGTCGTGGGCGATGAGAGCGTCAATAATTTCATCAATGTTGCCGTTGAGGATATCGTCCAGCTTGTAGAGGGTCAGTCCTATCCTGTGGTCGGTCACTCTGGACTGTGGGAAGTTGTAGGTGCGGATCTTCTCGCTTCTGTCGCCTGAGCCTACCTGACTTTTGCGGTTTTCGGAGATCTCCGCATTCTGCTTGTCCTGCTCGATTTTGAGCAGTCGGGATTTCAGTACCTTCATAGCCTTGTCCTTGTTTTTGAACTGGCTTCTCTCGTCCTGACATTCAACCACCATACCCGTAGGCAGATGGGTTATGCGTATTGCGGAGGAGGTCTTGTTGATGTGCTGACCGCCTGCACCCGAGGAACGGAAGGTATCTATCTGCAAGTCCTTGGGGTTTATCTCTATGTCAACGTCCTCGGCTTCGGGGAGGACAGCCACAGTCACAGCGGAGGTATGCACCCTGCCGGAGGATTCCGTCTCAGGCACACGCTGTACACGATGAGTACCGCTCTCATATTTGAGCTTGGAGAACGCACCCTCGCCGATCACCATAAATGACACTTCCTTGTAGCCGCCCAGACCTGTTTCGTTGGCGGAAACAAGCTCCAGCTTGAAGCCGTGTCTGTCGGCGTACATCGAGTACATTCTGAACAGGTCGCCTGCGAACAGTGAGCTTTCCTCACCGCCCGTGCCTCCACGTATTTCCATAATTACGTTCTTGCTGTCGTTGGGGTCCTTGGGGAGCAGCAGGAGCTTCAGCTCGTCCTCAATGCCGGTGACGCTTGACTTAGCCTCGTCCAGCTCCAGCTGTGCCAGCTCCCTTAGCTCGGGGTCGCTCTCGGCTGAGAGTATCTCCAGACTGTCGGCTATGGTCTGCTTCACGCTCTTGTATTCACGGTATTTCAGCACTATCGGCTCAATGGATTTTATTTCCTTCATAGCCTCGTTAAAGCGGTCTGCATCGCCTGCCACTGAGGGGTCATAGAGCCGTTTGTTCAGCTCGTCATATCTTTTGCTGAAAATTTCTATCTTGTCAAACATAGTTATGTCCTTATGATCTTTTTGATGTTTTTTTCTGCCTTGACTCTGGGTATCATTATCTCGTGTCCGCAGGTGTCACAGCGGAGCTTAAAGTCCATTCCCACACGGGTGACGGTAAAGGTCTTGCCGCCGCAGGGGTGAGGTTTTTTCATTTCAAGGCGATCGTTAATTCTTACGTCCATAATATCACTTCAATATTTTGTATTGCAATACACTCTAACGCACTAATTATAGCACATATTTTTGTAATTATCAAGTGTTCATTTTGCCCTTATTGTTATAAAAGAACATTATTACCGCCATAGTTATGATTACCAGGTAGCCTGTGACCGAATATACATCGGGGATATCTCCGAAGAGGAAGAACCCCAGTCCGGCGGCGAAGATTATCTGACTGTAGTCATAGACGGAGATCTCCCTTGCCGGTGCATAGGTGTAGGCGGCGGTGATGGCAAACTGACCGCCTGCCGCCGAGAAGCCTGCCATAAGCAGGGCGAGAAGCTGTGCCGTGGTGAATGGCTCAAAGCTCAGCACCATAAGCGGCAGCAGAACAACCGAGCTGAAACCCGAGAAGAACAGCACGATGAAGCTTCCGTTCTCTCCACGCTTGCCGAGCAGCCTTACGATCGAGTAGGCAAGCCCGGCACCTGCACCGCCGGTAAAGCCGATCAGCGAGGGGAGGAAGCCTGCGTTTGAGAAGTCGGGCTTTATCACGAACAACGCACCGATGAACGCCCCTGCAACGATAAGCCCCTGCGTGAGGGTGAGCTTCTCTTTGAGTATCAAAAATGAGAAGAGTATGACGAAGAACGGTGACATCTTGTTTAGTATGGAGGCGTCACTCAGCACCAAATGGTCTATCGCATAGAAGTTGCACACAATGCCCGTAAGCCCTGCAAGCGACCGCAGTGTCAGCAACGGGAGGTTTTTTCTGTTGAGCTTAAAGCTGTGCCTGTCTTTGAGCACCATTGCCAAGGCTACAAAAAATGCGATAAAATTGCGGAAAAATGCTTTTTCAAAGGTGGGCAGATCTCCTGCCAGCTTGACGGAAGCATTCATCACAGCAAAGCAAAATGCCGATATTATGATGTAAAAAATTCCCTTGTACCTGTTTTTAAGCTTCAAATCCTCACGTCCTCAAAAAAATGACCCACTGTTGCACAGCGGGTCAAAAAATAAAGAGTATCTTAAATATACAAAAACCGGTCACCGACCGTAAAATGGTGCCGGTGACCGGACTTGAACCGGTACGGATGTTTAGTCCGAGGGATTTTAAGTCCCTTGTGTCTGCCTGTTCCACCACACCGGCAAATGATTGGTGACCCGGACGGGAATTGAACCCGTGTTACCGCCGTGAAAGGGCGGTGTCTTAACCTCTTGACCACCGGGCCGT
>CACYCD010000021.1 GCA_902772755.1 uncultured Ruminococcus sp. | reverse complement strand
TTAAAATTTTTGAGAGGTCGATACGGTGAAAAGAATGGTATCACTGGCTCTGACGGCAGGGATGCTCTCCTTGCTGTCGGGAGGCAGCAGCTGTGACACTGCCGTTACCGCATCAGGGAGTGTGAACGAACGGACAGTTCAGATAGGCGGTCAGCCGTTCGGAGTAAAATTTTATTCACAAGGAGTGATGATCACCAAAATCAGAGAAAATTCCGCATCGGAAAAATGCGGACTGCGTGTAAACGACATCATAGTAATGATAGACGGCAAAGAAATAGACGGCAACAAAGCTGTCAGGGACAGTATAGAAAACTCAGGCGGTGGAACAATAAAACTGACCGTCAACCGTGACTACGAGATAGACGAGTTTGAGCTTGTTCCCGAAAACATCAACGGGAGGTACACCGCAGGAATGTGGATAAAGGACAGCTGTGCAGGCATAGGTACTGTGACTTATTATGACACAGAGAACAACTGCTTTGGCTGTTTGGGGCACGGCATCTGCGACAAGGGTGCATCTACCCTGCTCCCCATGCACGAGGGCGATATTTGCCCCGTGATAATTGACGGTGTTGACAAGGGCAAGAGCGGTTCTCCCGGAGGACTGAGCGGAAGATTTAGAGATCGGGAGATAGGCAAAGCTTATAAAAATTCCAAGTACGGGCTGTTCTGCGACAGTTTCCGAAGCGTAAGCTACAAAAGCTACAAGACCGCCTCAAAGGACAAGGTTAAAACGGGACAGGCATATATTTATTCCACAGTAAGGGGGGAAACACCAAAGATGTACTCGGTGAATATCAGCCCTGCCAACAAGCTTATCTTTGACAGGGACAGGGATATGATAGTTGAAGTGACCGACAGCCGTCTGCTGGACGAGACAGGCGGTATAGTTCAGGGAATGAGCGGTTCGCCCATAGTGCAGAACGGCAAGCTGGTAGGTGCAGTGACCCACGTATTTGTAAATGACCCGACCAAGGGCTACGGCATCTATATTGAGCGTATGCTGAACGAGCAAAACAGACAAAATAGGTAACAAAAAATGGTTACACTGCCGTAACCTACCATATTCCGCAAAGGGATACAGAAGGTATTATTTTACAGCAGTGTAACCTTGATTAGCGTATTTTCTTACAAAAAGCCACTTGACTGTAAGAAAATACGACTTTTTTATGCAAACTACAGAGAAACAAAGGAAAATCAGCGGTTATTTGCAGATTATATTTGCGGATTGTGGTTATTTGTCGATATTTGGTGAAAATTTCTTTATAAAATTTCAGGAAAGGTATTGCTATATTTGCCAAATTGTGGTATTATTAGCACAACAAATAAAAAAGGGAGATTTTTCATGGAGAATAAGATCACGCTTCTTCTCACGGAAGAGCCAAACGAATTTGATGAAGATACTATCCGTTACTTAAACGGCAAAAGCTTTTCGGTACACTACTCCGCAAAGGACGGAGAAGATCTGCTGAACAAGATCAGGGAGATAAAACCCGATGTTGTTCTGTTTGACCTCTTTCTCACCCGTCTTGACGGCATCAGCGTTATGCGTAGGGTGCGTCAGGGCGAGGGGGCAGTACCGCTGTTTATAGCGTTTTCAAGCTTTCGCAGTGCTCTTTTGGAGCAGGAGGCAATGAACAACGGAGCGTCCTACTTTGTACTTAAACCCTACAACATCAAAGACCTTGCGGAAAACATAACAATGCTGATAAACACCAAGAACACCGCTGCCGCAGGCATCATCAGCAACCTCAACATCGAGATGAAGGTGACGGAGATACTTCACCAGATCGGCGTACCTGCTCACATCAAGGGTTATCACTATCTCAGGGATTCCATAATGATGTCGGTTGAAAATCCGGAGATAATCAACGCCGTAACAAAGGAGCTGTATCCCTCGGTCGCTATGAAGTACAAGACCACCTCCAGCCGTGTTGAAAGAGCCATAAGACACGCAATCGAGGTAGCCTGGGACAGAGGCGATGTGGATATACTGAACTCCTACTTCGGCTACACTATCCACAACCTGCGAGGCAAGCCGACAAACAGCGAGTTTATCGCAATGATAAGCGACAAGCTCCGCCTGCAAATCAAAACAGCATCATAACCAAAAGCAACGGACTGTATTCGGTTACAGTCCGTTGCTTATGTCTTTTTGGGGAGTGACGTAGACTGTTCTGTTTTTGGTGTAGATAACCATTCCGGGTCTTGCTCCGCTTGGCTTGCTTACGTTTTTGACAAGGGTATAGTCAACGGGAACCTGTGAGCTTTCACGGGCTTTGCTGTAGTAAGCTGCAAGAGAGGCGGCTTCAAGAATTGCAGTCTCGGTAATTTCCTTGCGGTCACTCAGGATAATGACGTGACTGCCGTGGATATCCTTTGTGTGTAGCCACATATCGTAGTTGCCTGCGGTTTTCATCGTCAGGCGGTCATTCTGTCTGTTGTTCCTGCCTACAAGTATGGTAAAGCCGTCAGAGGACCTGTATTCCTTTGGGGGAAGCAGCTTCTCCTGCTTTCTCTGCTCTCTCCCCTGTTTTTTGATATACCCTTGGTCGGCAAGCTCACGGCGGATCTCTGCAAGATCTTTCTCACTCTCTGCACGTGACAGACTCTCCTGCACCGAAAGAATATAATCAAGCTCCGATTTTGCCTTCTCTATCTGGACAGTGAGAACCTCTTCTCTTGTTTTGGC
>CACYCD010000020.1 GCA_902772755.1 uncultured Ruminococcus sp. | reverse complement strand
GGGACTGACAAGCGATAA
Source organism: uncultured Ruminococcus sp. (assembly GCA_902772755.1). GTDB lineage: Bacteria > Bacillota > Clostridia > Oscillospirales > Acutalibacteraceae > Ruminococcoides. The sequence continues at coordinate 3,471 of CACYCD010000020.1, read as the reverse complement.
TTCCAAAGAGCGAACAGTTACAGGAATTGCCCGTTTGCTCAAAACAGAAAAGTATAAAGTCAGCAGGAGCATTGCCGAACTTGAAAAAGAAGGCTTGGCAGACCGCAGTGATTCACGGGATATACGGCTTACCGAAAAAGGTCTTGAAAAAGCAAAACAATTTCAGGAGCGTGTTGATGTCAGTATGAGCCACCTTTTGTATGAAGGCATGAGCGTTGAAAATGCTCAGCATGATGCCTATGTCTGGTCGTTCAGATGCACTGACGAATATCTTGAAATTGTCCGCAAAGGAATGGAACGCTGTCGTGTCAAGTATGAACTGCGTAACAGTCCCACATTCAGCGGTGATGAGTTGTGCCGACACATCGGTGACGGTAAAATCCTGCTCCCGTTCCTGTTTTATCGTGAAAATGTGCATAACAGCAGCAACATTCTTTCTATGGCAAACGAAGGTTTTGAGCATCCGTGTACGCTCGCAGTCGAAAACGGTATAGGAAAAATCTTTCTGCGTGTCAAAAAGATGTCTGCAAAATCACAAATCAACGGTCAGTTCCTGTCAGGTCATGTGACGAACCTTAAATACTTCATTGCTGGAGAGTTCACCGAAGCCCGATATGACGGCGAGAGCTACACCATTCCTGCAGAGGCGGTCAGCTTTGTGAATGTCGGCGAGGGTATCAGTCAGGTATTTCACGGCACTGTCTGCATACAGATGGACTGCACCGTAGGCGTACAGCACATGCCTACCTCACGGGCTATGTTCACGATATTGATTTGACCTTGTATCATGCAGTTTGATTAGTCTAACTATGCACCAAAATATATTTAATTTTAGGAGGAATTACCCAATGAAAAAGAAAAAAGGCACAAGGCTTTTAGCGGTGCTTTTGGCGGCACTTATTGTTTCGTCCACATCGGCACTTGTTTATGCGGCTGACACAGATACAAACACGCCAAGCACAACTGTTAGCGAAAATGCGGAAAACACACAGGAACAAACAGCAAAAGAAAAGTATCTTGCATTACTTGAATATGCGAAAAGTTTATCCGCTGATGATTATTCAGCAGATTCCTATACTATGTTTACCAACAGGTTACAAGAGTACGATGCAACAATGATTTTGTCTATGTATCCCAATTTTTATACAGATTATGAGCTTGAAAAAAGTTGTGTGGGAATTAACTATGCCATAAGTTTGTTGAACACGGATAAAAATCATTCCTACTATGATGAATTAGTTGAGTTGGTTGAAAAGGGCAACACCATTAACAAAGATGATTATACAGAAGAAAGCTACAATGCTTTTGTTGAAAAGTTTGAAGCATTGAAAAACGGACGAAGAACCTCACTGGAGTATGCCGAGACAAACAAAACAAATGCTAAAACGATGTTCGAACTTATTCACGTGCAATATGTACCCTGCTTTAATTTACTTAAATCGGAAAGCTACAAAGAAATTGTTTTGGAAGATGCCGAAACAGGGGTAAAAGTTTTTCTTAACAGCAACATGGTTGAAGATGGATGTAAGCTTGTAGTTGACAAGTTTGATGAAAATAATTGGGATTGGATAAATACTGATGCTTCTACACAATTCAAAACAGCTCCTGCATTATGCAGTAAGTATGCTTTTTATAGCTTCACCATATATGATGCAGATGGAAACAGAATCGACTTCAATGATGGTTTTACTGTAACTATTCCACTTTCAGATGATTTTGATGTCGATAATTTAAGTTCGAGTGTATACAAAAACAATTCTGGTGGTGGTGCTATTGCTGGTGTGTCTGTAGATAAAGATAGCAAACTGATTGAAATGAAATTTAGACCAAGTTGGGTTTTTGCCGCTAATGGCGGAGGAATATTATTAAGAAACCCTATCAATGCTGTCGATCCTACAACATTAGAAGATGGCATTTATATGATAGAGGCTAATCTTGGTTATGCAACAGATACATCAAGACAGTCGATGGCAAATGCTACTTTAGACCATAATGCGTATTTGGTAAAAAGTGGTGATGATATAGATGTTTATTTGAACTTTGTTCCAATGTATATCCTCTCTCCAGATTTCCCTTCATATAATGGCGGATTGTGGTGTGACAAAGGTGCTGCAAATGATGGTGAATACTATGAAGATAGTCAGACTGTTTTAAGCTATTATACTAATGATGATGGTTCAATAAAAGATAATGCTATCTACAATGGAGTCACAGAAATTAGCTGTCCTAAAACTATTAAACTTCACCTTGAAAGAAGTGCGTATAACAATATGTTTAAAGGTTATACGCTGACTGTTAGTTCTCCTGAAATGGCAAGTATGAGCAATTTAACCTATGAAGAATTAAAGCAGAGATGGGATGAATTGACTTGTAATTTCTTGATTTCAAAACCGGTGTTGGTTGATGCTTTGGAATATGCGTATAAATATCTGCCTACTTATGACAAATCAGTTCTCCGTTATGAAATCGACTATTCCAAGAGCCTTGACGAGTTTGATTATACAACGGACAGTTGGAAAAATCTCACAGACACAGTATCAACTGCACAAGAAGTATATGATGGTGAGCCGACAACAGAAGAAATTACCAATCAGATAGTCCTTGTTCAAAATGCAAGAGCCGCACTTGTTGAAGATACATCAGATATTGGTGATAAAACACCGCTTGAAAACCTTGTAAACACAGCAAAAACTTTTAATAGCAACGATTATACAGCCGAAAGTTATAATGCAATGAAAGAGGCTGTTACATCTGCCGAAAATGTTCTTGCAAAATCAAATGCGAAACAGTCAAAGATTGATGAGCAGGTAACGGCTTTGCAGGCAGCTATAGACGCACTGGAAAAGAAACCGCAGACCACCCTTGACAAAGATAACCTTGCAGACGGTACATATACCGTTTATGCCGACATGATAAAGACCGACAGAGTGTCAAAGTCAATGTCCGACAATGCGATTGAGCATACAGTAAAGCTTGATGTCATTAACGGTGAGTATTTTGTCACAGTCGAGTTTAAGGGACTGTCGATATTCAATCAGTTCGGCTACCTCAAAAATCTCAGCTACTATGATGCAGGCTATACCTACAATGATTATGGTATTCCGCAGGGTACAGTCGTTCCGGCAACGGTTCTTTCAAGATATGATGTTATCGACCAGTACAACGACGCTGATAATCTCTATCCGCACGAATTGCAGTTTAAGCTTGTAGAAAAAGCAAGCGGTGAATATGTACCGTTACAGGTATTCGTACCTATCATGGAAGCAATCACAGAGGGCAGCGGCACACAAGATGTACTCATGCAGATTGACTGGTCAACCTTGCAGAAGAAAGACGCTGACAAATTGGTAAATAATTCCACACTTTACAGCGACCACATTGTACTTGGCACGAAGTTTACAGTAAATGCCGCAGCCGCAGGCGGAGCAGGTGACTATACTTATGCCGTACTGTACAAGAAAATATCTGATG
>CACYCD010000019.1 GCA_902772755.1 uncultured Ruminococcus sp. | reverse complement strand
TTATTTGCGACAATAAGGGTAAGCTGTCGCACAAAACATTTGCTTTATTTATGGGTTCTAGTGGCGGAGGTACAAGGAAAGCAGCGGATAAACTGAAAAATCTTTTGCAGACAGAAACATTTGCAGCGGAGATGTCCTTGATTGACCCAAAGACAAAGTTTAATGACAGCGTGCCAAAATCACTTGATGATTTTTGTGACGCTCTGAAGGATATTTCCCTGTGATTTCGGAGTATATAAAATGATAAAATTTGATTTTAAAAAATTGATAGAGGATAAAAAGAAACTGTATCCTCTAATAGCCGTTGTGCTTACCGTGGTTGTTCTGATAATTGCGGTTTCTGTTGCAGTGTCAGGCAGCGAAAGCGGTAAGCCCGATGATGATAAAACGCAGAATACAACTCAGACGGAAAAGAAAAAATCCAAGTATTCCGATTACGGTGAAATTGCCGATATGAAGCTCACCTTGACTATAGGGAAGAACAAGGAAAAAATAGATATCAAAAAAATTTCTCAGTGGTTTATTCCTAAGGAGGAAAAAGGTAAGATCACTCTGAAAGCAAATGATGACAGCATAAAGCTCTACGTCAGAAAATTGGCTCAGAAGTATAACACCTATACGGATTTTATCAAGTTTAAAACCAGCTACAGCACTGAATGTGATTTGGAAAACAAGATGTCCGGTTGGATCCTTGATGAGGATTATTCTGTGAAAAAATTAAAATCACTTATACTTGCCAAAAAATCCGTTTCACTTGATCTGACTGATAACAGCAAAGCCAGCAATAAGTGGTGGCTGCGTATAGTTTCGGATTATTCTCAGGATAAGGGTTACGGCGATGATTATATAGAGGTCAGCATAGACAATCAGCATATGTGGGTATATAAGGACGGCAAGACAGTGCTGGAGTCTGATGTTATCACAGGCAACCCCAACCAAGACAGTGCTACGCCCACAGGTGCATACAGGGTTTTGGCAAAGGAGTACAAAACCGTACTCAAGGGACAGGACAGTTACGGAAATGATTATTCCACAAATGTAGATTATTGGATCCCGTTTGTAGAGGGAATAGGTTTTCATGACGCTGTATGGCAGAGTGCGTTCGGCGGTTACACCTACCTTTCACAAGGCTCAAACGGCTGTGTAAATCTTCCGCTTGATGTTGCAGCATCGCTGTATGACCTTGCTTTTGAGCAAATGCCTGTGTTCATATACTGATATTTTCCAAAACTCGGAGATGATTCTCCGAGTTTCTTGCAGTTGAAGAAAGGATAATTAAATGAATGTATATCGAATTGCCGAAAAAAATATTAAAATAAATTCGCTTCACGATTCCGTCCATAAATACTGCATTGACTATCTTACAGACGGCGAACCTGATTTTGAAGTAACTATCACTCAGTCAGATATTGATTATGAAAGAAAAAAATCAGCAGATGAAAGTATTATCGAAGGAAAAACTCCGATAAATTATTCTGATGATTATCTTGAGCAGCTGGCAGTTTATCGTCAGATCGCAGTAAAAATGCTTGATTTCAATACGTTTCTTTTTCACGGCTCTGCGGTGGCTGTTGACGGACAGGCATATCTTTTTACGGCGAAAAGCGGTACAGGAAAATCCACACATACAGCCCTGTGGAGAAAGCTGTTCGGTGAAAGAGCGGTAATGATCAATGACGACAAGCCATTGATAAGAATTGACGGTTCAGAAGTCACGGTTTTCGGCACTCCTTATAACGGCAAGCACAGACTGGGAAATAATATTTCCGCCCCTCTGAAAGCTATCTGCATACTTGAAAGAGCCGAAAAAAACTCAATTGAGCAAATCAGCTCCACCGGTTCACTGCCTATGCTGATACAGCAGGTTTACCGTCCCAAAGAGCCAAAAGCTTTGTTAAAAACCTTAGAGCTGATCGACTTGCTTTCTCAAAATGTAAAGCTTTACCGTTTGGGCTGTAATATGGATATTGAAGCCGCAAGGGTTTCTTATGAGGGTATGGTATGAAAAAGATAAATAATCATACAGTCAGATGGCTGATAAGTGTACCAAGGTTCAAAATTGTTTACATTGTAATTTTAATGGTGCTGCAAGCACTTCACGGTGCATCGGGTGTGTTTTATGCCCTCCTGCTGAGAAATATAGTCGATGCAGCAACAGCACATGCAAGGGATCAGTTTTGGAAAAACGTCATTTTGGCTGTTATGCTTATTGTCGGTCAGATAGCATTGAGAGCGATAATCAGAAGAATGAACGAGCTTTCAAAGTCTAGCTTTGAAAACCTGTTCAAAGACCGTCTGCTAAAGAATATCCTTAATAAGGATTATTCGGTAGTAAGTGCAATACATTCGGGTGAATGGCTCAACAGGCTGACAAATGACACAGTAGTTATTGCAACCGGCTATGTAGATGTTTTTCCGGGTCTGGCAGGAATGATAGTAAAAATGCTGAGTGCCTTGGTTATGATAATAGCACTTGACAAGAGCTTTGCCTATATTCTTATTCCGGGCGGAATACTTATGCTTGTCCTGACATATCTGTTCCGAAAGGTGATAAAACGACTTCACAAGCAGGTTCAGGAACAGGACGGCAAGCTCAGAATATTTTTGCAGGAGAGAATAAGCAGTCTTATGGTCGTTCACTCGTTTGCAGCAGAAAAGCAGACGGAAGTCGATGCTATGGAAAAGATGAACTCCCACAAGGATGCCAGAATGAAGAAGAATATGTTTTCAAACTTTTGCAATATCGGATTTGGTTTTGCAATAAACGGGATATACCTCTTCAGTGCCTGCTACTGTGGCTACGGAATTTTGATGAACACCATTTCTTACGGAACACTTACCGCAATTACACAGCTTATCACCCAGATACAAGCCCCGTTTGCAAATCTAACGGGATATTTGCAAAAAATCTATGCAATGCTTGCCAGTGCAGAGCGTCTTATG
>CACYCD010000018.1 GCA_902772755.1 uncultured Ruminococcus sp. | reverse complement strand
TTATGCAGATTTTTTTACAGCTTAGACCTGATCAACCGCTTTGTGTTCCTTTTAACTACCAATACCAGCTTCAAAGTGCTATCTACTCAAAACTGGCAGAAATAAATGTTTCCGATTTCTGGCATGATCTGGGGTTTGGTGATAAGAGAAAATTTAAAGCATTCACCTTTGGTCCGTTAAAAGGTAAATACACAGTATCAGATAATAAAATTTGTTTTTCCGAACTTGTAAGCTTAGAACTCAGAAGTCCGGTGTTTTCGTTCTGTGATGATATACAGCGAGCTATTGAACTTGACCCCCGACTGAAACTTTTTAATACGGAACTTAATGTGATAAATGCTTCAATCGCGAATGCCCACATAAATAAATATACTGCGACATTTAAAACAGAATCCCCAATACTTGTCTATCGTAGTTTGGAAAACAACAAAACTCAGTATTTCACACCGAAAGATGACGATTTTTATATAGGGATATGCAACAATTTTGAGAGAAAATTTGAAGCAGTGTACAATTCACCTGCAGAACCGATAAAGATCCGCCCGGTCGGAGATTTCAAGAAAGTGGTAACACGCTACAAATCCACCTGGTTGACCGCCTACCATGCTACGCTCGAAGTAAAAGCCTCTCCGCAAAGCCTGGAGTTTTTATACAACTCCGGAGCAGGTGCAAAAAACTCTCAAGGATTTGGATTTATGAAAGTATTATAACATATAATTTGACAATATTCAACATATTATTTAACCATATATTCAAATTACAGCAATATTATTTCAAAAGTTTTTTGATACAGAAAATGCCTCCCGTTTTGGGAGGCGTTTGGTTTACGGTGCAAGCGTCAGGCTGCCGAAGCTCACGCTTTGCACCTTGTCAAGATCCATAAACACCATTTTGCTTGCATTTTCATCGTATGTTTCGTAGTTCACTGTAAACTCGTCTTCGTTGTCAAAGCGTGATCCGAGACTCATATTTACCTTTGAACCGTCTTTCATTGTGACAACTATTTTTTCGGGCAAGATGCCTTCTTCGTATGATTCATAGGTATTGCCGGCATTGGCGTTGTCTTCCGATGCGTTGGTGTGGTTTCCGCTGACTTTAAGGCTGTAGCCCGAAAGCTCAAACTCGTCAAGGTCTATTCCCATAGCAGCTCCGTTGGAGAGCTTTGCAAATTCTACTTCTTTATCAGGCGTAAGGTCAATGTTGGTGTACTTATAATTGAGGTCAACAGAGGACTTGACAACAAAGTCATAGTTCTCCATCTTATAAACATACATCTCACCTGTTTCCAAAATCGGGAAGAACACAAGACCCTGCTTTTCATATTTATCGTAAAGGGCTGCCTGTTCCTTGCGGCTCAGATCATTGAAATTGCCCTTAAGCTCTTCAACACATACGCCTACCTTTGCACCGTCAAACTTATTCTTATAGGTGTTTCCAAGCAAGCTTGCTCCGAAACGATCCATGAATACATAATAATAGATCTCTGTTCCGTCCTCCGAAAGATATGCAGCACTACCGCCCGAATTTCCCGAGCCGAACACTCCGCCGGAAAGAAGCGACTTGGTAGCCTCGCCTTCCTCCCATACAGCACAGTAGGTCTTCTGAGAATCCTTTACTTCAATAAAAGGAGTGCCGTCGGCTTTGGTAATTCTGTAGGCTGCAATGGCGTCATACTTTGAACCGCCTGTAACTCCGAGGATCTCAAAGTTGATGTCGGGATCATCACAGGTAAAGGCAGAGTCTCCGCCCTTGTAGAATTCACCCTCACATTCGCCACTGAACAGATAGCCGTATGCACTGCTGAAGCTGCCTGTTGCAAACGCTGTTGATACAAGCAGTGTGAGTGTAAGAGCTGCTGCGATAAGTGTGAATGTGATCTTTCCGATGTGTCTGTGCATTACTTTCTGTGTTGCTTTCGTCTTCATAATTTCCTCCGTGTTTTCTGTTTTGAATTTTGTTTTGTCTTTAAAAGTACTTTCATAGATATTAGTCTTCAAACACGAAAATAATCACAGAAAAAATTAAAAAATTTTCAAAAAATTTCAGATACGGATTTTTGGGGCTTTGCCAAAGGAACATGTTCCCCGTGTTGCCCCTGTTTTACACTAATACAGCAACTGTGAAGGCATTCTCTTTGATTTTGGATAATCTAAATCTTATTTTGCACCTTACCGCAGATTTCTGCAACTCACTGCCAAATCTATTGCCAGAATAAAATAATTAGGCTATACTCAGCTCATAACAAACACGAAAGGTTGATTGACTTATGGGCATCTTATTCATGGTATTATTTACACTTGCAGAGGTTACGTTGGTAGTTTTGACTTTCACAAAATCAGATAAAAAATCTGCTTGGCTGAGAAACCGCACGATCGTCCGTGCAATTGAAACAGCTTTGCTTCTCGGCATCGTTCTTCTGCCGATAACTACAATGAAGTGGCGCTTTTTGTTTGCCCTCGGTATCCTTATCATTCGACTGATAGCTGCAGGCATTGAGTGGCTTACGCATTACAATGACACAGGGATCCGCAAAAAAGCAGGAGCTATCGTTTGCTGTATAGTATCTATCGCTA
>CACYCD010000017.1 GCA_902772755.1 uncultured Ruminococcus sp. | reverse complement strand
TTCCGATGGCTCCGTAACAGTCGGTTCTGTGGGAGCTGTCACCGATGGCTCAGTCACGGTCGGTTCTGTAGGTTCTGTTTCCGAGGATTCAGTCACGGTCGGTTCGGTGGATTCTGTATTTGCGATATCCTCGGTTTCTGTTTCGGTGGGGTCGGTGTATTCTGTTGCGGTTGGGTCAAACGGGTCGTATTCGGTGGATTCGGGAAGCTTGTCGACTGTGCGTTCTTCAAGCTCTTGTCCACAGTACATACAGATGAGCGTTTCCAGTCCTTCTTCATCTTCGGTCGGGGTCAGTACAGTTTCCCATTCCGTCGAAGCGTGACCGCAGTACCCAAAGATAAATACTGTATTTTCGGTTTCTCCGAAATAATCGGTGTAGGTAAATTCCGCTGTTCCGTTTTCGTCCGCCTGCTTCTGGTCTATGTAGAGCAGGTTTTCTTCACTGAGTACCGCCTCGTCCTGCTGACCCTTCAACACAAGCATCAGACACTCACTGTTTGGTACAAGGTGAGTTTTTGTAACCGTTTTTTCAGCACTTGCTTCAACGGGTTCGGCTTCTCCGCAGGGCAGTATCGTCCGCTGTCTGCCACCGCTCGGGACGATATCCTCGGGAATGAAGTGGATATCTGCATTTTTTAATTCGGGGCTGTAATAAGTTTCACTTGATGTGTTCCATTGTTCCTCAGAACCCTTGAAATAAACATCCTTGATTTTGTCGCAGTACGCAAACGCTTCATAGTATACGGTTTTCAAGCCCGTGGATATAGTGACCTCGCTCAGGCTTGTGCAGTTAATGAAAATCCCTTGACCCAGCTCTGCTACCCCATCGGGAATAACGATCGATTTCAGCGATGAACAGTCCATAAACGCATAGTAGCCTATTTCAGTCAGGCTTTCGGGCAGGGTTATCCTTGTCAAGTTGGTGCAGCCCTGAAATGCCGAAATGCCGATATAGGTTATTTCTCCTGAGATCTTTACGGAGAGAAGACTGCTGCAGTTGTAAAACGTACTTCCGCATATAGCTGTAACCTTTTCGGGGATATTGACCGACAACAGATTTGTACATTCGGCAAATGCACCGCCACCTATCTCTGTCACGGATTCGGGAATATCTATTGACATTATCTTTGTGCAGCCGGAAAAAGCACTGTCGCCTATTTTTGTTACGTTTTTGGGTATGGTGACAGAGCCTAAAGCGGCACAGCCGGCAAATGCACCGTCGCCTATCTCTGTAACACTGTCGGGAATAGTGACAGAGCAGAGATCCTTCAAGCCACAGAACACCCAATTTTTAATTGCACGTGTGCCTTCGGGGAAAGTGACTTCTGTTACTTTGTTGCCTCTGACGTATAGATTATTCGCACAGTCTAAAGGATTTGCACTTCCATCGCCAAAATCTATTTCACACCATTTTGATATATCGACGATATCCACCTTATTTAATGACTCACAGTAACCAAATGCACTATTGCCAATGCTTGTTACCGTTGAGGGGATTATTATCTCCTTCAGGCTTCGACAATCGCAGAAGGCTTCTTCACCGATAGAGGTGGTTTGATAGGACAGCTTGACTTTTGCAAGTCTTTTGCAACCACTGAACATATAGTTGCTGATTTCGGTCACGTTTTCGGGAATCGTGATCGAAGTGAGCTTACTGCACCCTGAAAAGGCATATTCCCCGATAGAACCAATGGCACCCGCAAAGTTAATCTGTGTGATATTGCTACAGCCACTGAATGCACTGTTTCCGATATTCCAAACGGTCGGGGGAATCGTGACCTCGGTTAGACCCGTGCAGTCACTGTATAAACCGGAGGGGATATCTCTTATATAACGAGGGATATTTATCTCTTTAAGTCGTTTACAGTATACAAACACACCTTCACCGAGATTGGTAATGCTGTCCGGCATATTTATGGAGGACAGGGACGGACACCATCCAAACGCACAGTCAGCTATGGTCGTCAGGCTGTCAGGCAGGGTGACTTTTCTCAATTTTTCACAGCTGCTAAAGGCATAGTCTTCCAGCTCGACAACACCGTCGGGTAGTTTTATAGAGGTCAGCCCATCACAGTGGTTGAAGGCATCACGCCCTATGGCTTTTACAGCGCCCGACATATCGACGGAGTTTAGATTTTCACATTCGTAAAAAGAGAAATTACCTACACGGGTAACACCCGGGAGAATCGTTAATGATTTAATTTGTTCTTTGAAAGGATACCATGGGGCTACTTTATACTTCCATTCATAGTCATACATTGCACCCTTACCGCCTATTGCAAGCTCACCGCTTGGGTAGAGGGCATAGTACACATCATCTCCGCATTGTCCCGTACAGGTCGGAGTGTCCTTGCTTTCATCATACGGATATATCGGCTTGAGGTCTCCTTCGGGGTAGAGCATAAGAACGGCAAATCCGGGTTCGGTTATATCCAGAGTGAACACCTCGTCCTTATAACCGTATGCCGAAGCCTTGACTTTATTCTCGCCGTTTTGCAGAAACATCTCGATCGTTCCCCTGCCGTCAACCTTTTTTTCGTTTACCGTTGCAGAGTACAAAGCTTCGCCGTTTGGATCGACTACATATAATTTTGTTTTGTATTTATAGTTGGGACAGGAACCCTCGCCTAAACCCAGCTCGTTTGAATAATAAAATTCCGCTAACGGATCATTATCATCCGAATCTATAAGCTTTATTTCGGGGCCAAGCTCAAAGTACCTTACATCTGCTTTCAGCTTAAAGGTCACTTCAAACTTTAATTTGACCTCTCCCTTAAGACAGTATCCGCAACAGTGCTGTTCTGCATTTGAGGTTTCGATCAGGTTATTTGATGCACTTAACTCTAAGCCGAATGACATATCCACACCCAGCTTTACCACTTCAAAGGCTTTTATACCGACCTCCAGTTCAAAGCCGAGAAATACTTTGAACTCGGCTTCCATGGTGAATTTTAAATCTGCGGGTTTAGACAAATTTTTGACTTTATCTCCCCAAGTTTTGGCAGTAAAGCCTGTTCTTGATGTTCTGGTCGCATTAAAGGAAATCGAACCCTCAGCTTTTAAAACAAAGCTCAGACTCATTTCCAGTGTCAGACAGGAAATGCCTGTCGGTATTTCTACATCAGCCAGCTCACACTTTCTCAGGGGAAGCTCACCCGAAAATCCAATGCTTGCTTCAAGATTATCAAGGAATTGATAGGTCACCTCAATATCCGTGCTGTCAAGGTACATCTTGATCCATGTTTCTTCCTGATAAGTGACCTTGCCCTCTACTTTGATCTTTTTATCGCTGTCATCAGCGGATTTAAAATCTCTTGAAATAGAAAACGACCACTTATTACCGGTAAGTTTTTCTGTTTCCTTGCCGGAAGCGTTTATATCCCTGTTTCTGCCCGAGGGTGCAGGAGTATCATTTGTTTCTTCTTCGGCTGATGATTTTATACCGTCAAATGTAATTCCCTCGTCTGCCTTGGACATATCTATCTTTGCTTCACCGCAGCGGTCGATGGTATCTATCTTCACATAATCAAACGCATCCTTCAGCTCGATATCCTCGTCCTTGGTTATGACAGCTGTCGTGCCGTTGATCGTTATTGATTTTACTTTGATTATGAGGTAGTCGTCTGCATTTTTGCAGTAGAATACATCACCCTGTTTAAGGGAGCTCAGCTTGTCGTCAATGTTTTCAAAGGTGTATGTATTGGTTGATTCATCATAGGCTTTGAGCTTGTTTTTTTCTCCCATATTGATCTTGACGGCGGAGCTGTCAAACACGGCGAAATTGTTGCTGTCGGACTCGTCCAGATTGTAGACCTCTTCACCCTTAAAGTCCTCTGTTGTCTTGCTTATGAACTCCTGAAATTTTTGGGTGTAGTGGTTGCTTTCAAAGGATTTGCACAGCGGACGGTTGTTTTTGTCCAGCAAATAAGACCGCACAATAAAGTACGGGGGCATCTCGTCCGTGGCGATTGTGACCTGTGCTTCCTCTGCGTTCTTTTTGGTTATGCTTTTGATGCCGGATGCAAGCAGTTTTTTGCCCTCTTCATCAAAGACGGCAACAACTATACTGCACTCCCTGTCGTTGTTGAATTTGACAGTGGCGGTACTGCCCTCTACCGTGACATCTGTCACGGAGTTGAGAATGTCATCTTTGCTTTGATCATTCTGCTTTGCCTGCTCCCCCTGCAAAGCTCCCGAAACAAGACCGCCAAAATCATTTTGTGACTTGAAGCGGATATTCCTATCAGTGCTTTCGGTATGCTCTGACTCAGGCTTGGCTGTTTCTGCCGAGGCTGTCACGGGTGTGGCAAATACCGCACCTGCCAGCATACAGACCGCAAGCATCAGCGACAGTGATCGTTTGAATACTTTCATATTACCCTCCGAAATAATAATTCTCCTTTGTGATCATCTTAACATATTCTTCGCCTGATTTCAACAATAAAACGAACTGTGTTTTAAAGCGTTGAAGTCGTTAAAATAGACAAAGAAGCTGTGTTTTTTCCCGAAAAAATGTAATTAACAAAGTATGAACATTTCAGGTAAATTATTGCAAAATTACCATCGGCATACTATAATAAAAATGTAAGGATTCATACTGTCAGGTATGAAATTGATTCGTAATTTTTTTACAATCGGAGGTCAATATGAAGAACAGATTTATTTCGATCCTGCTGTCGCTGGCTATGATCCCGGCTTCGGCAGTGATCCCTGCGGCGGCAGCAACAACACCAACAGCACCATCATCTGCATCAGCCGACAGTGAAGCCTCGGCAGCTTCCGTTGGTGCAGTCACGCTCAACGGTGCCGACAGCCTCAACTTTTCAACCCAGAACTACACCAGATGGAGTACTACCATGAAGTCCTATCTTCATCAGAAAAGTGACGGCTCACTGGAAAGAGTGGAGTATTTGTCCAATGATTCCAAGCTCATCTATGAGGTTTATTCCTCAGACGGAAGCACCCTGAAAAAATCAGGCACAGTCAATATGGAGCTGGACATTTTCGGAGGATTTTTCAGCGGAAGTGATTACAACTATGTTGTATTCGGCAAGAAAAACACTGCCCATAGTGATACCGCAGAGGTACTCAGATTTGTCAAGTATTCCAAGGACTGGAATAAGCTCGGCTCTGTTTCCGTCAAGGGTGCAAATACTGCGATCCCCTTTGATGCAGGCTCACTCAGAATGACGGAGAAAAACGGTATTCTCTATGTACACACCTGCCACGGAATGTACAGCGGTCATCAGGCAAATATGACCTACTCCATCAACGAGAGTGATATGACCGTAAAAGAATCCAACTATGAGACCACCAATTTTAAATGGACGGGATATGTCAGCCACTCCTTCAACCAGTTTATCAGAGAGGACGGAACATATCTTTACAAGGTAGATCACGGCGATGCTCATCCCAGAGCTGTCACCCTCTCCAAGTCAAGTCTTTCGGGCAGCTTTAAGACCATTACCGGTGCAGAGCCGATCAGCCTGGCAAATACCGGCAGTGTCGGCAACAACGACACGGGCGTATCCGTAGGCGGCTTTGAGCTTGCTTCCGACAAGTGCATTATAGCATTTAACGGAGTTGACTTCACCAAGGCTAATGCCGATCCCTACGGCAAGAGAAACATCTATCTGTCTATAACAAACAAGGATCTCTCTTCCTCCAAAAACGTTAAGATCACTAACTACTCAGACAGCAGTAAGATCTCGGTCAGCACTCCCCAGCTTGTCAAGGTAAACAATACTCGTTTCCTCCTGCTCTGGACAGAGGTCGATTCCGACAAGAGATCCGCTGTGACAAAGATATGTGCAGTCAATGACAACGGTACAGTTGATTCTCAGGGCATTGTTTCAACAAACTATATGCTCTCCGACTGCCAGCCCATTCTTTGCAAGGACGGTATGGTCAGATGGTACACAAGCATTGCAAATGCTCCCATGCTGTACACCGTCGACCCCACCGGACTTGCTCAGTCCGCAAGCAGTGCAAGTCAGTCCTATGACATAGAGATCCCCGTTACACTTGAGCTTGGCGATACATTCACTGTTCCAAAGTCTGTCACCTCAAACTCCAGAGGCTCAGGTATGTCGGGTATGGGCGGATTTTACAACTGCCTGTCGGGAAATACAGTCACCGCAAATTCCGTATGTTCAGGCACACTTTACTACTTTATGAACTACGGCGGTCAGATTACCTACAGTTTCAACATCGTTGAACCGCTCCCCAAGCCCGGTGCAGTTACCGTAACACTCAAAAATAACGCTTCCTCTATGACAGCCTCATGGAACAGCGTTGACCTTGCAAAGTCATACATCGTTTACTACCGTCTTTCAAGCGAAAACACCTGGTCACAGTTCACCACAACAGCAACAAGCGTAACCATTCCCCATACAGAGGCAGGAAAAGCTTATGCTGTTCAGGTTCAGTCCATCGGTGAAAATGGTGGCAAGGGAGAGTATTCGGCAGTAAAGTCACTCACCTATATTCCGCAGACAAAGCCCGTTATAACCCTTGTAAACAAGACAAACGGAATCCGTGTTGACTGGAAAGCAATTTCAGGTGCAACAAATTACGCAGTATACTACAAAAAGACCAGCGACTCCTCCTGGACTACTGTAAAAACCGCAAATATCTACTACACACTCACCAACCTCACTGCAGCCGCAGGCTACAGCGTCAAGGTAAGACCCATCTTCGGAAGCTCATACGGTCTTTATTCAGCAGCAAAGGCTCTCACCTATATTCCGCAGATCAAAACCACTGTTACCCTCGCCAATAAGACAAACGGTATCCGTGCATCCTGGACAGCTGTTACCGACGCTGCAAAGTACATCGTTGAGTACAAGCTGAAAACTGATGCAGCCTGGACAGCCAAGGAAACGACCAACCTCTACTATACCTTCACAGGACTTACCGCCGGCACAGGCTACAGCGTCCGTGTCAAGCCCGTATTCGGCACTGTAAACGGTGTATATTCGGCAACAAAGAGCCTCACCTATATTCCTCAGGTACAGCCCAAGGTTACGCTTGCCAATAAGACCAACGGAATCCGTGCCGACTGGAAAACTGTTTCAGGTGCAACAAAGTATGTTGTTTATTACAAGACCGCCGATGCTTCTGCTTGGACATCAACGGAAACGACCAACATCTACTACCTGTTCACCGACCTTACCGCAGGAACAAAATACAATGTTCAGATTAAGCCTGTATTCGGCAGTGCAAACGGTCTGTATTCATCAGTATACACCCTGACTTATATCCCGCAGGTAAAGCCCGTTGTCACCCTCACCAACAAGACAAACGGAATCCGTGCCGAGTGGCAGACAGTGACAGGTGCTACAAAGTATGCCGTTTACTACAAGCAGTCCGATGCTTACTATTGGAAGTATAAGGAAACAACCGACCTCTACTTCGCATTTACCGATAACATCGTTATCGGAACAAACTACAGCTTTATGGTCAAGCCGATCTTCGGCACAGAGAGCGGTCTGTATTCAGCTGCCAAGAACCTCACCTATGTTCCGCAGGTAAAGCCGGTCGTCACCCTCACCAACAAGTCTAACGGTATCCGTGCCGAGTGGCAGGCAGTGACAGGTGCTACAAAGTATATTGTTTACTACAGAATTTCCGAGGTTTCAACATGGTCATCTGCCGAAACCACAAATCTGTACTATGCCCTGACCGGCATCAAAGCAGGCAAGCTCTACTACTTCCAGGTAAAGCCCGTGTTTGACACTCTGGAGGGTGCATATTCAGCAGTTCGCAGACTCACCTATGTTCCCCAGGTAAAGCCCGTAGTTACCCTCTCTAACAAGTCAAACGGAATCCGTGCCGATTGGAAAGCCGTTTCCGGTGCAACAAGATACAAGGTCTACTACAAAAAGACAGGCACCTCGACTTGGACAACAGTTATAACAACAAGCTGTGTTTACACCTGCACCAAAGCAGAGAAAGGAATAAACTACAGCTTCCAGGTACAGCCCGTGTTTGAAAACAGCTACGGCTTGTACTCTACAGTAAAATCCATTACATTTAAATAATTAACAGCACCTCTGAAATCCATAATGGTTTCAGAGGTGCATTTCTGCAAAGGAGAAGAAACGATGAAGAGAGTTTTATCTGCGGTTATAGCTATGGCTTTGCTTCCGTGTATGCTTTGTGCCTGCGGTTCGGACACCGCCCAAGATGCAAATACCGACACTTCTAAGCAGAAGGCAACAGAGCCTATGACAAAGACTGATGAAGATACGGGCATCCACACCCTGTACTTCAGGGATTTCCGCAAGAGCAAAAAAGCAGTTGCCACATTTTTTAACAGCAGTACAGGCAAAAGTGAAAACGTTAAGATGAAGCGTGTCAGCGAGGATAAGGACTACTGCACCTTCTCCTGCGAGGGGGACTGCACAAAGTACAATATGGCTTATGTGACCTGCGGAAAACATACCTCCAACAAATTTGCCTTCAACAAGCTGATGAGCGGTTGGTATTGGAGAGAGGACGATATCCTGCCCTATACCGAGGGTGCAGAGGAGCTGAACTACTATCCCGAATACGATGAGGTCACACTCCACGCTCACGGCTATGACAAATATGTGAATATATGGAAGCCCGATGACTACGATGCCGACTCCGCCGAAAAGTATTCCACCATCTATGTGCTGGACGGTCAGATATTTTTGGCTAACAACAGATATCCCGATGTCGATATCAACGGAAGCGTTGCCGCCGCAGAGCAGGTCAAGGCTATGATGTCGGTCAGCGACAAAAAAGCGATAGTAGTCGGCATAGAGAACATCTTCGGACGTGATATGGAGCTGATCCCCGATATCGGAGATTCCGTGACGGAACAGCTGATCGGAGGCGATCTCAAAGGACAGATGGACTGTATGACGGGTCTTGAGATCGCAGACTTTATAGTGAATACCCTCCGACCCTATGTTGAAGAGCATTACAATGTTCACAAGGACGCACTGCATACCGCCATTGCCGGCGGTTCTCTCGGCGGACTGGAGGCATTCTATATGGCTATGGAGTACCCCGAGGTATTCGGCACCTGCGGAGCATTTTCAGCGTCACTCTATGAATATGATGACAAGAACTGGAAAAACTACCTGAAAGACAAGAGCTTCGGCAAAGATTCCCCCTTCATCTACTTTTACACGGGAAGTGCCAAAACCGATACCGAAACCTGCGTAAAAGAAATGTGCACACGCTTAAAGGATATGGGCTACCCAACAGAAAAAATCGCCCTAAACGTAGACCCCGAAGCCCCCCACGACAACATCTACTGGAGAAACACCTTCTCCGAATTCCTAACCGCCATGATGTTCAGACGTGTATTCCCAATACAATAAAATAATGGCAAAACCGGCGGTGAAGACACCAAACAATCATCTTCACAGCCTGTTTTATGTTCACCTCAAAGACTGCAATATCCCTATATATTTGGCTGTGATAAAATAAAGGTGCGAAACGAATTGGATAATAATTTAGCTCAACTTTCCCACATAAAAATACTTGAAAAATCCAGCAAAAACGCAGGAAAATGATAAAAAATACAGACAACACAGCCCCAAAATGTTATACTAGTAATGACGAAAAACAAAATAACGGGGGTGTTGTCTGTGAATACTATTATAACAGAAAAGATATACGAAGAGCAAGAAAAAACGATAGAATATCAAAGTTTTTTCAAAAGTTTGATATTTCCAAGGCTATCAAGTCGAGCGGCTTTTACAAACGCAAAGGAACCCAACCCATTGAACTGCTCAAATATGTTTTTACTTTTGTCTTTTAG
>CACYCD010000016.1 GCA_902772755.1 uncultured Ruminococcus sp. | reverse complement strand
GACGGCAGTCGGAGAGGGTGCATTTCTCGGCTGTGATAAGCTGAAATCGGTCAGGATATCAAAAAATGTAAGCGAGATCAAAAAATCTGTCTTTTGCGGAACGGCACTGACTTCTCTGACTATTCCGAAGGCTGCAACAAAAATCGGTGAACGTGCGTTCAGCCTGTCGAAGCTCCGCACCGTCACCATCAAGAACAAGGTCAAAAGTATAGGCGACTGGGCATTCTGCGACTGCAAGAAACTGGAGGAGATCTCAATTCCCGACAGTGTGACCTCCTTGGGAAAGAGAGCGTTCTACGGCTGTACCTCCCTGAAAAGTCTTACACTTTCAAGCGGGCTGAAAAAAATCGAGTGCTCCTGCTTTGAGGACTGCACCTCGCTGGAGAGCGTTGCCGTTCCCGATTCTGTGACAAAAATAAACTGCGGTGCTTTCCAGGGCTGTACTTCACTGAAAACCGTCACCCTTCCCAAAAATCTAAAGAAGCTCGGTGAAAAATACCCTGCCGAGGGAAAGAACGATATATCGGGAGGAGATTATGTTTTTCACTACGGCGGAGCTTTTGAGGACTGCAAACAGCTGGAGAGCGTGACACTGCCCTCAAAGCTGGAATTTATCGGGCATAATTCCTTTAAAAACTGCAAGGTCTTAAAGGAAATAACCATTCCCGACAGCGTAAAAACCATCGACCGTGAGGCGTTCTGCAAATGCAGTACCCTAAAGACCGTCACCCTGCCCGACAAGATAAGCAAGCTCGGCAAGTCGCTGTTCCAATACTGCAAGAAGTTGAAAAACATCAGTTTTTCGGCAAATGTCAAGGTCATTGAGGACAAGGCATTCTCCGACTGCACAGCTTTGAAAAAGCTGAAATTCCCCAACAAGAACGTCAGGCTGGGCGGCGGAGTGATGGACAACACCGCCTGGTACAGCTCGCAGGCAGACGGCTTTGTTTATCTTAACGACCATCTCTACGGCTACAAGGGTGAAATGCCGACAAAGACCAAGCTGACTGTGAAAAGCGGAACGCTGGGAATAGCAGGCAGTGCCTTTGCAGGGCAGAAAAATCTGATCTCCGTCACACTCGCCGGTACCGAAAAGTACATCGGCATTCAGGCATTTGACAGCTGTGAAAATCTCACTACTGTTAAGACGGGCAAAAATCTAAGCATCATCTGTGATGAGGCTTTCGCCGGCTGTAAAAAGCTGTCAAAGGTCACTCTGTATACCAAGCTGAAAAAAATCTGCAGTCGTGCGTTTGACCTCTGCACTGCTCTTAAAACCATCTCACTGCCCGATTCGCTCAATACAGTCGGTGCTTATGCTTTTTCGGATTGTACAAGCTTCACACTGAAAAAGCTCCCCACGGGCATTGTCAATATCGGCAAGGAAGCCTTTGCAAGGTGCAAAACCGCAGATTCACTGACTTTTTCAAAGAGCGTGACCGAAATAGCCGAGGGTGCTTTCAGAAAAACCAATGTAAAATCTGTGGTACTCAAAAATCCGGAGGTGCTTATCGGCAGATCTGCATTTGAGGACTGCAAGAAGCTGGCGACAGTAAAGTACTCAAAGAACATATACAAGCTTGAACCGAATGCTTTCGACAATACACCTTGGTACAACAGCTATATCAAGGATATGAAGGATCAGATAGTCTACATAGGCAAGTGTGCCTATACAACGGTTGGCAATTATAAAAAGAAGACAAGCATTAAAAAGGGAACTAAGGGAATTTGCCTTGACCTGTCGATCTTTACCGCACTGACCGTTCCCGACACCGTGCAGTACGTCTGGCAGGAAGCACTGTTCTACGAATATGACAGCACCTCCGACTTCCCGTATCTCTGCACCGACAAGGTAATCTGTTCCACCGCCTCCCCCATCGCCCCCCACGCACTGAAAAACGATATCGTTGTTGAGTATACAGACTGAGTACAAAATATCCCTGTTTTCATTGCGAGAACAGGGATATTTTGTATATTATTCACAAAGATGAATTTTTTTCAAAAAATATAAAACCTTTTTCGTTTTTATTTGTCTTTTTAACAGGAAACCAAATTATTGGAAAGGACTGTAATATAAAATGAAACTGAGAAATTTGTTCAAAGCTGCTGTTTCGGCAGCTGTCGGGATCTCCGTACTGTCGGCATGTGCCGTGCCGTGCTTTGCAAGATCAATAAGGATATTTGATTGGGACTATTACCACGAGGGCGGCATAAAGAGCGGTGACTTCATCTACGAGATAGATGAAGATGGTGCTGCGGTACTGACAAAATACTGTGGCAAGGCAAAAAAGGTCACTGTTCCCGAATTTATTGACGGCTACAGGGTGGAGACCCTGCAAAACACATTTCAGTGGAATGAGAGAATAAGAGAGGTAACTCTGCCCGACAACATCTCCGTTGACTGCGAGGCTTTCGAGTTTGCGGAAAGCCTTACAACCGTAAACAACCTTGAAAATGCTTATTCCATCGGTGATGAGGCTTTTTACTGCTGTTATTCACTTGATGAGATCAAGCTGGGTGACAACCTGCACAGTCTGGACAGCAACAGCTTTCACGGTTCGGGCTGGTATCAGTCCATGCCCAACGGGGAGGTTTACTTCGGCAATATCTTTATGGGAATAAAGGGTATGGATACCAAGGGTATAAAAAAACTGAATATCCAAGAGGGTACTACCCTTGTACCGAGATTTCATTACGATGAATACCCTGATATCGTTGAGGTAAATCTCCCCTCATCGGTTAAGTACATCAGCGACAGAGCCTTTGAAAACAAAAATATATCAAAGCTCACCTTTGGCGACAAGCTCCGATATATCGGAGAATATGCCTTTGCCTACACAAATATAACATCTATGATAATGCCCGATACTGTTGAAGAAGTGGGCAGAAGTGCTTTCTGTGGGTGCAACAAGCTCAGCGAGGTCAAATTATCGAAAAAAATCGAGGTTATCAAAAAAGACACCTTTGGCGGAACGGCTATCAAAGCTTTAGATTTCCCAAAATCCATAAAAAGGATCTCCAACGGCAAATCCAAGCTAAGCTCCTATGTGCTTGAAAGCAATGTAAAGAAAATATGCGAAGATGCTTTTTGGGGCTGTGAGAAGCTGGAAAGCATAACCATACCCGACAGCGTGACCGTCATTGAGGATCATTCGTTTTATGACTGTGCCTCACTCAGATCCGTAGTTCTGCCGAATAATATCAAAAAAATCGACTGTTCGACCTTTTCAAATTGTACCTCACTGAAAAGCATAAATATTCCCGACAGTGTAACAAAGATAAACTGCGGAGCTTTCGAGGGCTGTACTTCATTGGAAAGCATACATCTTCCCAAAAATTTGAAGAAGCTCGGAGAAAAAGACCCAGATAAAACAAGAACAGAAAACAAACCACTGAAATACTCATACTGTCGTCACGGCAGCGGAGTTTTTTCGGACTGCAAGAGCCTTGAAAAAATCGAACTCCCCGACGGACTGGAATTTATCGGAAACAGAACCTTTGCAGGCTGTCCTAAGCTCACAAAAATTGATATTCCCGACAGCGTGAAAGCTATTGATACCTACGCATTTTGCTCGTGCCTCAGGCTGGAAAGCATCACCATTCCCGACAAGGTAACTGTCATAGATGAGGGTGCATTTACGGAATGTAAAAGACTACAAACAGTTGTTCTGCCAAAAAATTTAAAGAGAATATGTGACTCTGCATTTGAGGACTGCCTTGCTCTGGAAAGTCTGAAGCTCCCCG
>CACYCD010000015.1 GCA_902772755.1 uncultured Ruminococcus sp. | reverse complement strand
TGTGCCTGTATACATCTATAAATCTCTTCGCCACAGCGATCCTGCCCGTATGAAAGAGGGTTAGCAACAACAGACCGAACCACTTGGGCTTTAGCTCTATCAATATGGGCGAATAAAAACGGTAGGCACCCGTGGGGTCAAAACGCCCTATCATCTTTCTGTTATTCTGCAAAGAAACATACTCTGCAAATATCTCTGACAGGGCAGTGTAATTTTTATTTTCTTCTGCGACTTCTATCTCCTCTGCACGCTTTGAAAACTGACGTGAAAAATACATCTCCAAGGCTACCTTCTGTATCTCCAGATTTTCGTCCTTGAGATCATTCCACGAATTTTCGTGCATAAGAGCAATAGTTTGTCTGGTACGCAAACGCCGTCTGGTTTTTTTGACATCAAGCAGACGGTATATCTCATTTTTCAGGCTGGGGTACTCCACCTCGGTATTGAACACCGCAACGCTGTTGTGGCTCTCCTGCTCGTGAACAGGGGGAACATACATCCACTCATCGCCGTAGTGATACACAAGGTAGTCAAACGGCTTGTTGGGACATCGGGTTTCGATATCCTCGTACTTGAATCTGAGCGAGCAGTCGCCGATCATATCCTTTGGAAAGATCAGCGGAACACCTCCCCACCGCATGGCATAAAAATCACAGCTGTCCTCGTCATACTGTGTTATCATATTCTGCACCTGCTGCAGAACCCTGTCTGCACCAAACAGCTTCATCTTGATGCGGTAGTACAAAAAACGGAATCTGTTAGCCCTGAAGCGGTAGGAATAGACCATAGAGCCGTTTATCAGGTCGCTGAAAAGCAGAACGTCCCTGTTGTACTGTTTTGCCGCTTCTTTGTCGTTGGGTATGGGGTCAAGTGTGAGGATATCAATGACAAAGCCTGCCTGGTCATCGTGAAGCACCTGGTTTTTGTGAATGGTGGTCATACTCAGGTCGGTATATCTGCCTATGACATTGTGATACGAACGGTCGTTCTCCTGACACGCAAGCACCCTGTCGGGCGGCAGAACGCCGTCCTGTGAACAGGCAGCCATAAACTTCCGCCAGTTTTTGAGCGTCATATAGATATCCATATCATCGTCCCAAGGGATAAACCCCCTGTGACGTATGGCACCTATCATTGTTCCCCCTGCGGCACAGTACTCTATATCAAATTTTGTGCAAATCTCATCAATTTCCTTATATAATTTAATCAAATGTTCCTGGTATTTAGTAAGCATTTCGGAATACCTCTGTGCAGCTGCCGCCGCCGGAATCTGCACAAGCCCTAGATCTGCTCGGTGGCTCTGTCTATCATAGCCTCGTCTATCTCTTCTATGCTGTCCTCGTCAAAGAAGGCAAAGTTCATATTTTCAAAGTTCATACATATAGCGGTCGCTGTTCTCAGCGTGAACCTTGTTTTGGGAGTGAGCTTGTATTTTTTGACGATCAGCTTTGACGCATCTTCATCTATCAGACGGAGCTTGCACAGGTATTCAAGCATCTTCAATACTCCCGGATACACACTGTCGATCTGAGCCTTGTAGAACCTGATAAGCCTCTGCTTGTTTTTCAGCTCCTTGAAGAACGCCTCCTCCTTGGTCAGACCCTTAGTTTCCGCTCCTCTGTGGATAAAGTATTTATTGTATGACGAATAGAGCTTTTTATAAATTGAAACAACTTCTTTTTTGAGCTTTTTGCGGAGTCTGCGGTTAAGGTAGGGAATGTCACTTTTTTCCAGACATTCCAGCATACAGCGGACTGACTCCCTGCTCATACCGAGCTTATTGTAAATTCGGCAGGCAAGCTCCAGAGAGTAGAGGTACTCGGACGAATCCTTGTTCAT
The DNA here is from genome assembly GCA_902772755.1 of uncultured Ruminococcus sp. GTDB lineage: Bacteria > Bacillota > Clostridia > Oscillospirales > Acutalibacteraceae > Ruminococcoides. Next base: position 1,489 of record CACYCD010000015.1, on the reverse strand, counting down.
ATTTTCCATATCCGCCAAAAGCTGGTCAAGCAGAGCCTTCCTCTCCTCAAACTCACGCTTCTGATAGAATATTTCCGTCATCTTGGTGACATAACTGCTGCCGGTGATCTCCCTGTAGCAGGTTCTGAACCACGTCTGAACAAGGGTTTGGATCTCGGGATACTGTCCGTCCTCAAACTTGGAGTTGTATTTTCTGGTAACTCCCCTGATATACTTGATAAGCCTGTGCTGTGCCAGAGCTTTTTCAAAGGGATCTGTTTCTCTGTCTGCAAATTTTTTGAGTATCTGCAGCTTCTTCTCATAAACCTTCGCATTATCGGGGATAATGCCTATGATCTTGTTGATAAGGCTTATGGACTTGTATCTTATTTTCTCTTCTTTTTCTTTTTTGAGGTTTACCGTGTCCTCCATAAACTGCTCTTCATCATCGGCATCCTCCTCGTCCTCGTCAAGGGCATCGCTCTCGTCAAGCTCGTCCTCATCGCTGAACTCCGCAAGCGGACTTTCTTCAAGCACGTCAAACAGGTGTTCATCGCAGTAGTCAAAGTAGAAGTCAAGATTTTCGGCAACGACATCGTGGATATCCAGTCGGAAGAAGCCGTTCAGCAGTCTGCGGTAGAGATAGGCATATTTTATCAGAATATCGTCCTTCTCGTCGGCATAACGGGTATCAAGGATACACTTGATAAAATCCTTGTTTTTGCGGAAAAGCTCCAGTCCGTGCTCTGCAAGCTCACGCACCCTGTCACGGGTCTTGTCTATCCCGTCAATGCGGACACAGCGTGATATCTGCAAAAGGATGATTCCCATACTGTCGGGATATTTTGCGTGAAGCTCGTCAATAAGCGGAACAGCCTGTGAAAATTCATTGAGAGAGAAGTGAGATACTGCCTCTCTGAACTTCATAATATCCGCATCAAGCTCCTTCATATAAGGAGTTTTTTCACCCTTATTTAATTCGTATACATCTATAAAACGCTTGGCTACGGCGATCCTTCCCGTATGGAAAAGAGTACGCAGTACCAGCTCGAAATATTTTTGCTTGATATCTATTAAAATAGGTGCATAGTATCTGTAGGCACCAATGGCATCAAACCTGCCTATGGTCTTTCTGTCGTTCTGAACGGCAACAAAGTCGCCGAAGATCATCGACAGCTCGGAGTATTTGTTTTCGGCAGCCAGCTGTTCTATCTCCTCGCTCTGCTCGCTGTAATTGCGTGAAAGCTGCAGCTCGGTGGCTGTCTTTTTCAGCTCAAGGTTTTTATCCTTGAGGTCGTTCCATGAATTTTCGTGAAGAATAGCAATATTCTGCCTTGTGCGGAACTTACGTCTGGTCTTTTTCTTATCGGCAAAGGTGAAGATCTCTTCTCTGAGATTTGGATACGCCACCTCGGTGCTGAACACAGCCACTGCCTCGTGGCTCTCCTGCTCCGCCTCGGGCGGTACATACATCCACTCATCGCCGTAGTGATACACAAGGTAGTCAAAG
>CACYCD010000014.1 GCA_902772755.1 uncultured Ruminococcus sp. | reverse complement strand
CCCTTCCAGTCACTGCCGATCACAAGGGTGTCTATCTCATACTGAATGATGTCCCTTGTTTTCTGACCGAGGTACTCTTCAACTATGACCTCATCTACAAGACCTGTCTTTTTAACATTTTCAATTCTCGTCAAAAGGGAATCGTGAACAGAGAGCTTTCCTCTCTCGATATCGTAGCTTTCCGAGGTCACGCCGACGATCAGGTAATCCCCGTATGCCCTTGCTCTTTTGATGATGTTGTAGTGACCCTGATGAAACAAGTCAAATGTTCCGTATGTTATAACCTTTTTCATTCCGTCTGTACCCCGTTAATATGTTAATATTTCTTCCATAAGAGCCTTGTCTATATAAGGCTTCTGGTTGTACATTTCCTCACCGAAATAAGTTTTGGGATATGCCTTCGATCTGACGTCAAGGTGTACCTCCACAACAGCAGGAGCATTCTTGTCTACCTTGGCAAGCACATCTCTGAGTGCCTCAATAGTTGTTGCACTGTAGGCTTGAATACCGTAAGCGTCTGCAATAGCCTTGAACGAGGGTGCAAGATATCCGCCCTCTGCAGTTGAGGCAAAGTGGTTGCCGTCAAAAAAGTCATCCTGCTGCTGCTGAATAAGTCCCAGGCTCTCATTGTTCAGCACAATTGCGGTTACGGGGAGGTTCTCCCTTTTCAGCCACTGAAGCTCCTGAATATTCATCTGAAACGCACCGTCACCGGCAACGGCGATAGTGTGCTTTCCGTTTTTGTAGTGAGCACCTATTGCGGCAGGCAGGGCAAAGCCCATAGCACCGTGACCGCCGGAGAACAGCAGTCGTCTGTCCCCCTCTATCCGGAAGGACTGACCCATCCACAGCTGATGCTGTCCCACGTCACAGCATACTACCGTGTCATCGTCCGCAAAGTCGGAGATCTCCTTTACAAAGCGGTTAGGCTCACGCTCCGGAGAATTTGCGTCAAACTCATCGAGGGGCTTTCTGATCTTTTCGCAGACCTCCAGCCACTCCTGCTTGTTGATGTCTGCATCCCCGAGCCTTGAGAGCATAGCCTTGACTACCTTTTCTGCATCACAGCAGTATGCCTGTTCATCGCTGTGCACCTTGCGGAGAAGCTCGTCCCTGTCGATATCCACTCGGATTATTTTTGCATCCTTTGCAAAGCTCTCACTTTTTCCGCCCGTCTGCCTTTTGCAGAAGGAGCAGGCAATAGAAACAATGAGATCGCACTTTTTATAAGCGATGATGTTTGCATAGCGGTGACCGTAGGCAGCTCCGATATATCCAAAGTTGAGCCTGTGATCCTCCGGCAGGAGATGTCTGCCCAACAGACTTGTAACAACGGGGATATTTAGCGTTTCGATCAGCTCTACCGTTTCTCTGTAAAACTCGCTGTCCTTCGGGATACCGTTTCCGAGAAGCAGTATCGGACGCTTTGCCTCGGCTATGGCGGAAAGCAGCTTATCTGCTATCGCATTGTGATCCTCCTCTGTCTGAGGCTGAGGGGCTTCAAAGCCACGCACATTCTCGGGGTCAAGCTCTTCACGCTGAACATTCATAGGGATATCCAGCACTACGGGACCCTTCCTGCCGTCCTCGGCAAGGTAAAATGCTTTTTCAAGCTCATACCGCAGATCATTCACATTGCTGATATGCACCGCATACTTGGTTATGGGCTTTACCATACCGACTACATCAGCCTCCTGAAAGCCCTGCTGACGAAGCTCGGGTATTCCCGTGTACTCATACTCATTGAGTTGACCTGTGATAAACACCGTCGGAACGCTGTCGTAATATGCGTCCGCAATGCCGTTCATCAGGTTTATCGCACCAGGACCCGAGGTTGAATAAGCCACGGCGGTTTTTCCGCTTGCCTTGGCAAGACCCACTGCGGCAAAGGCTGCACCCTGCTCATTATAGCAAATATGATTGTCTATACCGTCAGCCTTGCAGACAGAGTCAACAAAGTGAGCAATCATAGTTCCCTGATATCCGAAGATATGCCTTATTCCCTTTTCCTTTAGAAAAGATACAATAAAATCACTGGCTTTCATACATCTACCCTTTTCCCGTATTTTACCGATCCGAACACAAATTCAGATCTCGCATTTTCATCAATATTATCGGTCATAATTAAAAAACGCAGAATAACACATTCTTATTAGGTTATTATATCATTATACAGCATTATTGTCAATTATCCCTTTTGAATACTTGTCAAAAGAATTTTATATTTGTCCATTGACTTTTATTTGTCTATAATTTAAAATTATATTGGAATACAAATACGGCTTCGGCAAAAGGAGGAATACTCAAGAAATGAAAAAATTATCCGTTGGTTTTATATCTGTGCTTATGTCGCTTATTCTGTCCTGTTCGGCATTATCTATCCCTGCCGTGTCTGCAACAGAGGAAGCATCGGCTCCCACAGAGCCTATCGCTTACACCGAAGAAGTCACGCAGGCTGAAGAGCAGAAAACAGAACCGCCGACCGAGACTGCCGATACTACCGAGCCTGTTGAAGCTACAGAGCCTGCCGAAGCGTCCTCACCGACCGAAACAGAAGAAGATGAGGAAACAGAGGAGGACGACGAGGAGATCGAGCCACCCTCGGAGGAACATCCCCCTGTGAGCGAAGATCCCTATACGACCGACACCGATTCAGACCCGAGCTATACCATACTGAAAATCAACATAAACGAAAAAACTCCCTCTCCCGTGGTGAGGGCAAATATACAATCGGCATTTGACCTAGCTCACGAAAAAGCCACAGTAGAACACCAATATAAGATAATCCTGCCAAAGGGTACCTACAAGATCGACACCACCCTGAGCATCTACAGCAACACCTATTTTGAGATGAACGGAGCAGTGCTGGTGCGTGACTTCTCCGACTCGTTCTCAATGCTTAAAGCCGGAAAAAAGGACTATATCACCGTAAAATACGAGGGGTACGGAAACATCACCCTGCACAACGGAGTGTTTGACGGCTGGGACAACGAGATGAAAGCCTCATCCAGCAACCTTGTGCGGTTTGGACACGCAAGGAACATTCTGATAGATTCGGTGACGTTCACCGACAACACGAGCAGCCACCATCTTGAATTGGGTGCCTGCAAGGACGTCACGATCAAGGACTGCTGTTTTAAAGACCAGCACCGCAAAAGCGGAGACAGCTCAGAGCATGAGTCTATCCAGATAGATGCACTCGATCAGAACTGCTTTCCGCTGTATGAAAGCTATGACGGCACTGCCTGCAGAGATATCACCATTGAAGGCTGTACCTTCACCAACGTGACCAGGGGCATAGGCTCTCACTCGGTCATACTGGACGAGAACGGAATGTTTGACGGCATAAGGATAATAAACAACAGCTTTTCGGATATTGACGGCTACACTATAGCAGGCTTGTGCTGGACAAACTCTCAAATAAGCGGAAACACACTTTCAAACTGCAAAAACGGCATACTTATCCGCAGTATGAGAAAAGACCTGAAAGGAATATATGAAGGTCAGTTCAAAGCACCGCACACGGGCTTTAACGTCGTTATCGACAACAACACAATCAGCACCGCCGGACTTGGCATAAAGATACTGGGCTGTAATGTCACCGAGCCTGTGAACTGGACTACCGAAAACACCAAGGAAACGCACACCATACCAAAGGGCGATTTCAGAATAGACGGGGTGACTGTTGCACAGAACATCATAAATGCAGGCACGACCGCTATCGGACTTTACCGCACCGACAAAAGTATTGTCACTGACAACAAGGTGACCTATCCGCAGGAAAGTGCCGAGCTCATTGCCGTACAGCTTGCGGACAGCAGTACAGATGTTCTTGTTGAAAAAAATACCGTTGTCAGTTATTCCCAAACAGGCAATAAGACTGCTGTATCAAACAGTGGAGGAAGCTGTCAGAATACGTTTTTGCAGAACCATATCTCAGGTAGCTTTGCCACGGGCATACAGGTTTCCGGCTCGTCAAACGGCTGTACGGTTGAGGACAACACCATAACAAACTCCACCTCAAATGCGATTTACGCAGCCGACAGCAAGGAGCTGACTGTCAATGCAAACGATATCATCGCAGACCACGGCAACGGAATAAACGTAAAATCGGGGTCTGAGGCAATTGCCGTAGACAACAACAAGGTCACTGCCAACGACGGACACGGAATTATCCTGAACAGCTCGACTTCAAAGGAGATTTCGGGCAATACCGTGGAAAGTACAGGGTGCGGTATCTACACCATAGATGGCATCACCGAGACGGTATGCAGCAACAGTGTGAACAACAGCAACTACGGCATCTATGCAAAAAATTCCTCCATTGACGCACTTGACAGGAACACCACGGAATATGACGGCACCTACGGTATAGTGCTGAAAAACTCTCAGCTCAAAACCGCCAATGAGAACAATGTCTCTCACTCTGAATCACACGGCTTCTGCTCTCTTGCTTCCTCGGGAGAGGTCTACGGAAACACCGGGAACTACAGCGGAAAGTACGGAATGTACTTTGACAACAACTCCACCAACCGCATATTTATAAACAACTTTTCAAACAACATCAGCGGAGATATCTACCTAGCAGGCACCTCCAATTCAAAGGTGACAAATCTGGGTATGCCCACGGAATTTACAGGCAAGAACGTGTCATATAATAAAAACACGCTGAGCTGGAACGAGGTCAGGGGAACATCGGAGTACCGCATTTTCAGAGGTACTGACGGAGTGAACTTTATTGAATACGACTCGGTAAAGACGACCTCCTACAACGACACCAAGATAACGGCAGGCACACGCTACTACTATAAGGTACAGCCAATAGCCCGTATGGAGAAATCCACGGTTTACGGTGCATATTCTAATATTTTATCCCTTACTTCGGACGGACTGGGCAAAGCCGAAAAGCTCAAAGCCGAACGTGACTACTTTGAAAAGATAACTCTCAGCTGGGAAAACTCCGTAACACCGCAGTACTACAATATCTACCGCAGGACAGACGGGGATTATATCCTGCTTATGAGCGTGAACGGCTCTCAGACTTCGTTTGCCGATGATAATTTTGTACCCGATACCACCTACACCTACAAGGTACTGCCCGTCACCTACCACGGCGAAGAACCTGCCTACGGCGATGACTCAAACGAAGTGAGCGTCAAAACAACGGTGCAAAACGGCGAACTGCTCTCCGCAAAAGCTGTTTCCGATAAAAAAGCAAGCATAAGCATCAAGCATCTAAACGGAAATTCAGGCTATGCAGTATACACAAGCACCAAAAAAACGGGTGGCTACAAGCTTCTGGGACATATCTCGGCAGCACAGGTGCAAAAGGGCTACTCCCCCTCCCTGCCCGACAACACACGCTACATAAAGATCAAGGGCTACCGCACCTCGGCAAATGTACGCTACTACAGCAAGGCTTCAAAGGCTGTAGAGATAGAGATCCCCAAGTCCGACACTCCCAAGATCGCCACGCTTGACTCCGTAAAAACTAAGATAAAGCTCACCTGGAAAAAGACAAAAAATACCACAGGCTATCAGGTCTGCATCAGCACCGACAACAAAAAATGGAAAACCCTCACCTACACCGACAAAAAATCCTTCAAAGCAGAAAATCTCAAAAAGAATACACGCTACTACTTCAAGCTGAGATCCTTCAACACCTTCTGCAATAAAAAATACTGCAGTGAGTACTCAAAGGTGAGGACTATCAAAACCAAAGCCGACGAAAAAAAGAAAACCGAAAAAACTCAAACCGCATCAAAAAAGAAAAATTAGTAATAAAACAGCACTTGCATTCCCGGTGAACGGCAAGTGCTGTTTGTTTTATTTTTTGTAAGATATGCCCGCTGTCGCATAGGTCTTTTTATATCCGTAAAGTCCGATCTCATATTGCAGCTCGGGATCAAAAATATAGGTCACACCAGACATTACTATTTCACACCAAGCGTGCGGAGTCCAACCGCCCGAGGCACTCGGGCAATAACCCCTAATCATTTTGACATCATAACCCAGCTCACGTGCCAAAAACGCAAACTCAGAGGCAAAAGCATAACAGTTTCCCCTATGATATTTAAAGATATAAGACGCATAGTATGCCTCGTTTTTTGTAAGCGAAAGATGCTGATATCTGTTTGTAGCGGCAACATATTTATAGACCGTATACAGCTTTTCCGATCCGGTTTTACACCTCTTAGTATACTTTTTGATGATATCCTGTGCTGTGTTTTTTACAAATGAAGACTCTTTAGTCAGCCT
>CACYCD010000013.1 GCA_902772755.1 uncultured Ruminococcus sp. | reverse complement strand
TAAGCAGTACAGAATTGTAACTGCTTTTAGGAGGCGAAAAATGATACATGAGAACATACGCAGAACAGTATCTGTACTGCTTTTGGCAGTGACTGCGGCTATGCCGTTTTCGGCAATGGCGATGTCATCGACACCCGATGAGGCAGTAAGGGTAAGTACTCCCGACAGTGCTGTTCATATAAAGAAAGCTCCCGAACCATCGGGAAGCAACAGTGGAATATATATCAGCCGTACTTCCGAAGACGGTGAGCAGTACAGCAAGGTCGGCATAACCGTTTCCAAAAACGAGGACTGTACTTGTGACGAAAGTTCAAATACCTACAATTACCTGACAGGCAAATTTGCTCAGATCAATATATCCATCAGCAATCAAAATGCTTCTGATGAGTATAAGTATACAAGGATATATTTCAGGTTCTACGATTCAAAAGGGAACCTCAGTGAAGATGATTTCTATCATCAAAAGGCAAATATCGGTCAGGATGTCGGAACATTCAAGCTCCGCACAGAGTACAGCAGTTATGATGTCGATCTCGTCAAAGCAGAGCAGGACGGCTTGTATTACTATGATTTCAGCCCCGTTAATACAGGTGACGCTCTCTCATATACAGCCGAGCCGTTGTTTTCAAACTTCAGAAGCGGCGGAGGAAATATTGAGATTTGGGGAGAATTGGCAAAACAGAAAGCTGATCTTGGCAGTGACGATGTACTGAAAACTTCAGAAAAACTCAATTGCCAATGGAACACAAAAAGCAATGTCCCTGAAAGTACATTCAATTCCTATACTTCTTTAGCAATGACAGGAAACGGTAACTCAGACCATTCGATCTATGTCCCCGAACTGTCCGACACCGCAAGACTTGTTTTCCCATACAAGGATAACGCAGGCGGCGTGAATTTTGCAAAGGAATATCGGTTTTCAATTGTAATTGAACCATCGGCAGACTTATCGGTCACCGATGATATTCTGACTGCAATAAATACCGAAAAGCTGCAGATAAAGAACACCTCAAAGGGCTTTGAGATGCTTTATCCGTCAGGAAAACAATTAGGTCGTTTTGAATACGATATATACTCCATAACGAAATTTAAAATCGCTGACATAGATATCCTTAATGAGGAAACGAACCCCCAAATCAGGATAAGCGGCACGATCACAAATCCATATTATGATGAATCCGTAGAATATGCAAGCTCGGAAATATCTGTTGATTTCCAATTTTTTCTTAACAAAATGGTATTCCGTTCAAACATATCTATAGATGAAGCGTCAGAGAATACACCTGAAACCACAGCTTCAAAAATCACTTTTCATAATACGGGGACTTTGCTTTACGAATTCGGAGGAAGCACCGAGTATTCATCCGACAATGAAACAAAACTGTATATCAGCAGTGCAGAAGCTGATTTAACACAGATAAACAAGGGAAAGCCGTACTCAGGAGATACTTTTACAGTTTCAGCCGTAATTGAAAATACAGGTACACTTCCATTGACAACAGCCAAGAAATTAAAAATCTATTGCGGTATGGAATACTATATCGAACCCGAAAATATTCAGAAGATGTTCAATGAAGATACCGGTAGGATACTTTCAGTAAATATTGTGTCCATAGATTTTTATGATGTGGAGGAAAAGACAGTAACCGACATTCACGGAGATACGGTAAAGACAGATTATCGCTGTAACAGCCCTGATTCAACCTTTGAATATGTTACCGACTACACTGTTACGGCAGAACCGAAAGTCCGCAATATGCAGTGCGAAATAAGCTGGGACGATAGCGGAGAATATCTCAGAGCGACATTCCACAAAGACGGTGTTGTTCCTGCTTCTTACTATATTGGTGAAGATCAGGAGTACAAAACACTTCAGGAGCTGTTCAAGGCACTCGGAGCATTAAAAAGCAATGTTGGCAGAAGTTATGACTATGTATATGAATGTATTTGGGATTTTCAAAAAAACGGGTACAAGCTCTACAGTGGAGATAAAGACATTTACAATGCTTATGTAACCATAAATGATTCCTTTTTCAATACAGTCAAAGATACTGCCAAAAGATCCACATATTCGGTAGGATCATCGTATTTATCAAGTACACTGTATGAAGGGAGAAACATGATCTGTAAATGGGGAGATCCGATATATTGGCAGGATTCCCTGCAGAATCCCCAAATGAGGATCACAGCGAGTGACGGTCAGACCATTTCG
>CACYCD010000012.1 GCA_902772755.1 uncultured Ruminococcus sp. | reverse complement strand
TGCACCATTGTGACAAAGCCTGCTATCAGCACTATAAAGCAGGGGATCCTGACTTTGTCGGGAATGACCTTGCGCAGTGCGGATATTACCACATTAGAGCAAAGCAGAACCGCTGTGGCAGCCGCACCCATACCCAACGCACTTGAAACATTGGTTGAGGTAGCCAGCGTAGGACAGGTACCCAGCACCAGCACGAGGACGGGATTTTCTTTTATAATTCCCTTAGTGAAATTTTTCCATTGATTCATCACTTCGCCCCCTTTACGATGTCATAGGCTTTGACAGCATCGGTTACCGCTTTTTTGTAAGCGGTTGAAGAAATCGTTGCACCCGAGATGGAGTCCACCTTGTCCAGCGTGTCTGCGGTCTTTCCGCTGTACTGCTTTCTGTACGGCTCATCTGCGGTCTTGGAGCCAAGTCCGCTTGTTTCTGCGTGAGAAAGCGTCTTGCAGGACTCTATCACACCGTCCGAGCCGATACCGCAGATCAGCTTCATATCTCCGCCGTAGCCCTTGACGGACAGCATAAATACATAGCCTGCACCGTTGTCAGCCCTGTATACCTCACGGACACATTCGGGAAGATTTTTCTCATTCATCAGAGTAAAGCCTTCTGCTTTTTTCAAGACCTCCTGCCTTGCTTCCGAAGCAGCCTTGGCTTCTGCGTCCTTGATAATGGGAGAAGTAACGTTGTTTATGTAGGCAAGCAGTGCAGTGACGACCAGACAAATGGAAACAAGCACCGCAACGGGCTTTATTATGTCGTTTTTCACGGCTTAGCACCTCCCGTGAGCGGTTTTTGCCTTGTAAGACGGGAAATATAGGGTGTAAGAATATTCATAAGAAGAATTGAGAAGCTCACGCCCTCGGGGAAGTTGCCCCAAAAACGGATAAGCACGGTTACAAGTCCACAGCCTACGCCGAAAATCACCTTGCCCCATTTTTCGGCAGGCGTTGAGGAATAGTCGGTAGCCATAAACAAAGCACCAAGCACCAGACCGCCCGACAACAGCTGTGCAAGCACATCTTTTCCGCAAAGCAGTGACATCAGAGCGACAGTTCCGATGAATGCCACGGGAGTATGCCAGGTTATGGTGCGTCTTATCAACAGATAAGCACCGCCCAGCAACAGGGCAAGTGTACAGGTCTCACCCAGACAGCCCCCGTGATTTCCCAGAAGCAGTGTGAGGTAATCGGGGATCTCGCTGATTTTTCCCTTTGCCATAAGTGCCAGCGGAGTTGCGGACGATACGGCATCGGGGAAGGTCCAGGTAGTCATCGTTCCCGAAAAAGCTGTCATCATAATTATACGGGCTGTAATTGCAGGATTGGCAAAATTCTGACCGATTCCGCCGAACAGCTGTTTTACCATAACTATGGCAACTACCGAGCCGAAGGCTGCCTGCCAAAGCGGAATAGACACCGGCAGGTTGAATGCAAGCAGTATTCCCGTGACCACTGCGGAGAGATCCATTATCGTATTTTCTTTTTTACATATCTTTTCAAAGCCCCACTCCGAGAACACACAGACGGCAACGCACACACCTATGACCAGAAGCGAACGCAGTCCGAAGATGATCACGGAGGCGACCGCCGCAGGCAGGAGTGCGATGATAACATCAAGCATTACCCTTTGAGTGGTGAGGGAGCTGTAAATATGCGGTGAAACGGAAGAGATCAGCTTTCTCATACCTTATCCTCCTTTTGTTTTGCAATATAGGCACGCAAACGCATCTTTGCAAGCTTGTTTGTCTGCACCAGCGGACGCTTTGCAGGGCAGACATAGGAACAACAGCCACACTCCATACAAATATCCACGCAGAGAGCCATCAGCTCCTCCCCGTCATTTCGCTTATATGCCTTTGATATGGAACGGGGGTCAAGTCTGAGCGGACAGTGGTTCACGCAGTTTCCGCAGTTTATGCACTGCGTGATTTTGGGAGGCACAGCGTCCTTCTCATTCCACGCAAGGATCGCATTCGTCATTTTAAGCACGGGTTCATCGCCCGAGGGCAGAGCTATACCCATCATGGGACCGCCGTAAACTATCTTGGCAGGCTCACAGACCGTTCCTCCGCAGACCTCGAACAACTCCTTTACCGCCGTGCCTATGGGTGCTATGACGTTCTTCGGATCTGCAATTGCCGAGCCGTCAACGGTGATGCACTTTTCAACAAGCGGCATACCCGTTTCAAGAAATTCGCCCACAAAAGCAAGGGTAGTGACATTTATTACGATCGCTCCGACATCAAGCGGCAGCTTACCCTGTGGGATTATCCTGCCCAATGTGTTGAACACCAGCACCTTCTCTCCGCCCTGCGGATATATGGACGGCAGGACGTGAACCTCCACACCCTCGGTTTGTGAGGCACGCTTCTTCATCTCTTCGATAGCAGGTTTTTTGTTGTTCTCGATTCCGATAATAAATCTTTTTGCACCCATATAACGCTTTAGAGCGTCTATGCCCTTGAAAAGGTATTCGGGCTTGTCAAGCATTGTTCGGGTATCGGATGTTATGTACGGCTCACACTCTGCGGCATTTATCACCACAGCTTCGATTTTTTCGAGATCCTTGACGCTGAGCTTTACAAATGTGGGAAATCCGGCTCCGCCGAGTCCGACGATTCCGCTGCTCTTGACTGCTTTTACAAAGCTGTCAAAATCGCTCACCTCGGGTGGCTGCACACCCTCCCAGACCTCCTGCTTTCCGTCTGTTTCAATAACTACTGTCGGAACTCTTGAGCCAACGGAAGTGACCGCCTCGTCTATCTTTATCACCTTGCCCGACACGCTCGAATGTATGGGCGAGCTGATAAAGCCGTCAGCTGTTCCCAAGGGCTGACCGACTTTTACAATATCTCCCTTTTTCACCGCCACCTTAGCCGGCTTGCCTATGTGCATTGACATAGGTATTGACACCGTTTTGGGCAGAGGGAGACGCACAGGTGCTATGTCCGCAGTGTTCTTGCGGTGAGGCACCTTAATACCATTTAATCTCATTCTCATTCCTCCGAATTATGTATCCAATATACACACCATATTATTGTACTACAAAAATCGTTAATTGACAATGAATTTACCAAAAAAATTAAAATGGAAATACTTGATTTTTTTTATGATATCTGCTATAATAAGTCAAGTTAGTCATAACTAACCAAAGGAAATGAAGTCTTATGAAAAAGT
>CACYCD010000011.1 GCA_902772755.1 uncultured Ruminococcus sp. | reverse complement strand
CGAGGTGGCTGCACGATATATGACGACAGATATACAGCTTGAACTACTGTATGACGGTGATGTGCAGATAACCGACATCTACAGTATCAAGGATTATGCAAAAGCTGCTGCATCAAATTATGCTTCCGATGCCGAGCTGAAAAAGCTCCTCTGCGATATGCTGGATTACGGCGGTGCAGTTCAGGATTATTTTGACTACGATACCGACAACAAGGCGAGCAGTTATATTTCGGACATAGATCCCTATTGGACAAGGTCCGACATAGGCGAGCTTCCTGTAGATGAAACGAACATACAGAACCTCGACAGTGAGATTTTCGGTTTGCGGTGTGTGGGCGTCACAATGACGGCTACTTCAAAACCCTCCATACGCTTGTTCTTTGATGTTACCGATGAAACAAAGTTTGCATCTACAAAGGTGTATATCGGCGGTCTAAGGGATTCGTTCCGCACAACGGAAAGCGGCACAAAATATATTGAAATAGAGTCGATACCCACACCGGAGGTGTTTGACGCATACAGCATATCATTCACCAACGGTTCAGATAGCTCGGCTCACTGCTACAGCGGTATAAATTATCTTCGCACTATTCGCAGCGGAAGCTACAGCAATAATGCAAAAGCTGCAGTCAATGCACTGTATAACTTCTATCTCAGTGCAAAAGCAGTAATATAACGGGAGGTCGCTATGGAAAAACCCAATTACGGTAGGTTGGAGATGGAGATAATTTATCTTGATCCAAACGATATTATTACAACATCTGTTGAACCCACAGGTGTGCAGGACTCGGAAGAACTGCCCTATGCAACCATCGGCGGAAACTAAGGGCATTTATATAAGGAGGTAATGATGGATATAGAATATTTACTGTTTTTGCAAAATTTCAGAAACGGAACGAACGACGCACTCACGCCGTTTATGGAGATGATTTCTCTGTTTGCGGTCACCTACCTGTTGATAGTACCTGCATTGGTGTACTGGTGTCTTGACAAAAGAAGCGGATTGTACACTCTTGCATCGTACAACTTTTCTATTGCCGTAAATGCAGATGTCAAGCTGACAGCCTGTATTTATCGCCCCTGGATCAGGGACAGCAGGGTATTGCCTGCCGGTGACGCTATAACCACCGCAACCGGCTACTCTTTCCCCAGCGGTCACACGATGACTGCCACGCCGATTTACGGTGCAATGGCTGTCAGTGCTTGGAAAAAACTTCGCTGGATATCCGTGCTGTGCATAATCTGTGTTCTTGTGACAGGATTTTCACGCAATTATCTGGGAGTCCACACTCCGCAGGACGTTCTTGTAGGACTTACACTTGGTTGTCTTGCACTGTTTGTTATCAAGAAGATATTTGATTACATTTCCGTTCACCCCGAAAAGGAAAATATTTTCCTTATTATCGGTGTGGTCTTTGGAGTGGCTTCACTTATCTATATAAATGTAAAGCCCTATCCGATGGACTATGTTGACGGCAAGCTGTTGGTTGACCCTATAAAGATGATGAAGGACGGTTACGGCGACATAGGAATGTTCACTGCATTCTGCATTGCAAGATTTGTTGAAAAAACGTGGGTAAGGTTTGAGCCTGCTCTGACAAAGGCAAATCTCGCCGCCGGCTTTACAGGCGGAGTGCTGTTGTTTATCCTTTTGCAAAGCATAGGCGATCCGCTCAAAGCACTTATGGGTACTAACTGGGGAACTCTTACAAAGAATACAATAGTGATTTTCTTCATCGTTGCAATATGGCCTGCTGTGATGAAGGCAGTTACCAAAAAATCTAAATAATCCAAATAAAATTTTGGGCATATCCTGATTTTCGGATATGCCCGAAAATTTTTTTAAATAACACTTGACAAGTACTCTGTTATATGATACACTTACTACAAAAGAGGTTAATTATATAAGTAGTAAAGCAAAGTAATAAAACGATGATTATTATACAATTCAGAAAAAATTTCTTTAAATAGTAGTGATTTTTCCGTAAAAGTATGTTATAATATGAATGGTTTGTGAAAATGGGTGATAAAGTGTTTTACAGAAAATTATTTGCAGTTACATCAATACTGATAATAATATCGCTCATATTTACGCAGGGTTCG
>CACYCD010000010.1 GCA_902772755.1 uncultured Ruminococcus sp. | reverse complement strand
AGTTATCGGCATAATATTTGAAGCCCGTCCCAACGTCACCTCGGACGCCGCCGCACTCTGCCTGAAGGCAGGCAATGCAGTTATCCTAAGAGGCGGTAAGGAGGCTATCAATTCTAACCTTGTGATCTCCGATGTTATGAGGGAGGCTATTGCGGAGTCGGGCTTGCCCGAGGACTGCGTTCAGCTGATCAAGGACACCACAAGGGAATCCGCAACTGAGCTTATGAACCTCTGCGAATACCTTGATGTCCTCATTCCCAGAGGCGGTGCAGGTCTTATCAAGGCAGTAAAAAATAACAGCCGTGTGCCTGTTATCGAAACAGGCGTCGGCAACTGCCATGTGTATGTCGATGTGGACGCCAACCTCGATATGGCTGCGGATATCATCTACAACGCAAAAACCAGCCGTCCCTCCGTCTGCAATGCGATTGAAACTATCCTTGTGCATAAGGGTGTGGCTCTTGAAGCACTGCCGAAGATCAAGGCAAAGCTTGACGAGAAAAATGTCGAGCTTCGTGGCTGTGAGATTACACAGAAGATACTCGGCACCTGCGTAAAGCCTGCCTCGGATGTTGACTATATGACGGAATACGGCGATCTGATACTCGCCTGCCGTGTGGTAGATTCGACAGATGATGCCCTGGAGCACATTGCAAGATATTCAAGCGGTCACAGCGACTGCATAATCACAAATAATTACAATACCGCCAACAGATTCAAATTAGAGGTGGATTCCGCCTGCGTATATGTC
Source organism: uncultured Ruminococcus sp. (assembly GCA_902772755.1). Lineage (GTDB taxonomy): Bacteria > Bacillota > Clostridia > Oscillospirales > Acutalibacteraceae > Ruminococcoides. The sequence continues at coordinate 5,534 of CACYCD010000010.1, read as the reverse complement.
AACGCTTCAACCAGATTCACGGACGGCGGAGAGTTCGGTCTCGGAGCGGAGATCGGCATTTCCACTCAAAAGCTCCATGCAAGAGGACCTATGGGCGTAAACGCTCTGACCTCCACAAAAAGCATCATTGAGGGCAACGGTCAGGTGAGGATCTAATCTATCAGCAAATATATAAGTGACATAATAAGTATGGGGTCGGAATTGTCCTCATACAGAAAGAATATCAGCATAAGTATCAGTGAGCTTTCCCTGTCCTTGAGCAGAAGGTCAAGCGGAGAGTCACTGCCGACAGCGGGCTTTGTGTCGGGAACGGGCGGTTCCTCGGGTGTTTTTTCCGTGGCTTCCGTCTGCTTGGGCTTCTCCTTCGGCGGCGGCTCGGGCTGTTTTGGGCGGTAAGCACTCCGCATAGTCTGTGCCCTGCGGAGTGCTTCAAGCTGCATATCGTCCATACCTGCCCCCTAAAACAAGCCCAGTCCCCTGAGATTGGGGAGAAGCTTCATAAGAACTGTCATCTTGCGTATTTTTTGAAGTTTTTCCTGTTTTTCAGCGGAAAGAAACGGCATAAGTGCATCAAACAGCCGTGTGGTGTCGTCGTCCTTGTTCAGGCTCATCAACAGCGGTGCAAGCCGTGACAGGAGCTGAGGGTCAATACCGCCTGTCGGTGCAGGCTGTGGTGCAGGGCTTAGTATACCCGACAAATCGGGCGTTTGCTTGCCGTCACCCGTCAGCCCCATCATCTGACCCAGCTTTTGAAGCTCCCTGAGCTTGTCGGGGTCGGACATAATGCTGTTGATCTTGGCATTCAGATCCTCCATTATCCCATCAGCTTTTTGAGCAGTGCTTTAGCCTGCGGTGTGTTCAGCACCCGTTGGCTCTGCTCGGGGTCGTTTAAGATGCTTTGGAGCTTTTGTGCCTGACTGCTGTTCATTTTATTTACTATTGAGCTTAGATTTCCGTTTTCGATATTGCTCAGTATTTGTTCGGGCGGTGTATTCAGTCGCTGACTCAGACCGCTTACAAGTCCCTGTATCTCACTTTTATTCAGCATATCTCATTTCCTCTCATTTCTTTATCTAATAGTATGATATGCCGTTAAAAATATTTTATGAGGAATTTTTTATGAAGATTTTGGTTTTTTCCGATACCCACGGTGACAGCTACGCAATACAGCGTGCATTGATCTCTCAGCCGAAGGCTGAGGTCGTTATCCACTGCGGAGACGGTGCAGACGAATTTCAAAAAATGAAGCTTCTTTTTCCGGATAAAGCCTTTTATATGGTCAAGGGCAATAACGACTTGGGCTATCGTCTGCCTCCGACACTTGACCTTGTGTTTGAGGGCAAGCGAGTGTTTGTCACGCACGGACATTTTTTCAATGTGAAATGGGGTCTGCAGAACCTCATAATGGCTGCCAACGACCGAAAGGCAGATATCGTACTTTTCGGGCATACGCACATGACGGAGGAGTCATATCATGACGGGCTGTATGTGTTCAACCCCGGGGCGTGCTACGGCAGGAGGGCGAGCTACGGCATATTGGAGATCACACAGCAGGGCATACTGACAAATATAATTACCTTCCGATGAGGTGGATATGAATTTCGGCAAATACGAATTTGCACCCGTTGTGCAGAAAAAGCTGACCGACCTGCTTTCATACGGACGTATGCCCCATTCGGTGCTGATATCCGGAGGTGACGGCAGACTGCGTGAAGAAACAGCTGAGTACATCTCTGCCTATGCAGTTTGCACCGCCGAGGACAGACCCTGCTTTAACTGCCGTGCCTGCCACAAGGCAACAGAGAGGATACACCCCGATATCGAGTTTGTCAAGGGTGATCCCGACAGCAAGAAGCAGATCTACTCAAAGAAGGTTCTTGATGAGCTGACAGAGGGTATGGCTGTTCGCCCCAACGAGGCTGAACGCAGGGTATATGTTTTTCTCGATGCAGATGAAAAGCTCCCTGCCGTGTCGCAGAATGCACTGCTCAAAACTCTGGAGGAACCCTCTGCGGATATACTGTTCATACTGACCTGCAAGAATCCGTCCTTTCTGCTGGAAACGGTGCTGTCGAGGTGTGCGGAGCTTGCTCTGCCTGTCACAAGTGATTTTTCTGCGGAGGCTGTCGCACTTGCCGAGGAGCTGGCACTCGCCGTGACCGATATAAACGAATACAAGCTGATGACAGTGGCGTACAAGCTCACGGACAAGACGATCGCATCACAGGCACTGTCTGCACTCAGGGAGCTGATGGGCGACTGCCTGTTGACGGCTGTCGGAGGCACACCGAAAAATCCCCTGTCCGCAAAGCTTGTACGACGGCTGACACGGGAAAAGCTCCTCGGTCTGATAAGTACCCTTGACAGTGCGTTGAAAAAGCTTGAAAGCAATGTAAATATGAACCTGCTCAGTGTTTGGCTGTGTACGGAATTTAGGAGGATAATATGGCAGAAATAATAGGGGTAAGGTTTAAGGAGAATGGAAAGATCTATTACTTTGACCCCAAGGGAATGACCTTTGCTCAGAATGAAAAGGTAATTGTTGAAACCGCACGGGGAGTAGAGTGCGGTATGGTTGCTCTGCCCAACAAGAATATAGATAACCAAGAATTTCCTATGACGTTGAAGCCTGTTTTGAGAAGGGCTACGGAAAAGGATCTCAGGCATATTGAAGATAATCACCGCCGTGAAGCAGAGGCTATAAAGATCTGTGAGGGTAAGATAGCGGAGCATGGGCTTGATATGAAGCTGGTAGAGGCGGAGTGTACCTTTGACAACTCAAAGCTGTTGTTTTACTTTACCTCGGACGGCAGGGTGGATTTCAGAGAGCTTGTCAAGGATCTGGCTGTGATCTTCCGCACAAGGATAGAGCTTAGGCAGATAGGCGTGCGTGACGAGGCGAGAATGCTCGGAGGTCTGGGCGTTTGCGGTCGTCCGCTGTGCTGCAGCAGCTTTCTCGATGATTTTCAGCCTGTTTCCATAAAGATGGCTAAGGAACAGGGACTGTCACTCGCTCCGGTGAAGATCAGCGGTACCTGCGGAAGGCTTATGTGCTGTCTGAAATACGCGCTGGAGGCATACACCGATCTGATCGCACACGCTCCGAAGGTGGGAACACTGGTGAAAACTCCGCTTGGCAGGGGCGTTGTCACCGAGATGGCACTGTTGACAGGCATAGTCAAGGTGAAGATGGACGGTTCCTTTGAGGGGGCTGCACCGCAGGTCTTTGCACTGGAACAGCTCAGGACTCTTGACGATGAGGTGTACAAGGTCGCAGAGCCGAAGGAAGAACCCGAGGACGAGTTCGATTACGGCTTTATGCTGTTTGACGAAGCTCCGGAGGATAACAAGTCGCAGGGCAAAAAACGCAGCGGCAGAAATCAACGCAGTAATAACCGCAAGAAACCCCAGCAGAACCAAAGCCGAAAGCAGAACACTCAGCAAAAACAGCAGCAGCCCACTCAGCAAAAACAACAGCCGCAACAGCCGAAGCCGCAGCAGCCGAAGCAACAGCCACAGCAGCAGCCAAAGCCGAAGCAGGAGCAAAAGGACTATTCCGACTACACCCCGAAGGAGAAGAACCGTCAGAAAAAGTCCGCCAAGGGCAAGCCTGTACCAAAAAATAACAAAAAACCCAACTTTAACAAGGCGGAAAGATCCCGTCAGCCCCACTACCGCAAGCCCAAGGGAGAAAAAAATCAAGCCTGACTGAATAAAGTAATTGCTTTTTGATAAATTTTGTGTTACAATAAAGTAAAACCAAACTCCGAGTTTGGAATAAATGCCGGGAGGTGTATTTATGGCATACGCAATTTCCGATGATTGCATCATGTGTGGTGCTTGTGCAGACGGTTGTCCCGTTGAGGCTATCAGCGAGGGTGACGGCAAGTACGTTATCAATGCTGATGATTGCATCAGCTGTGGTGCTTGTGCAGACACATGCCCTGTAGGTGCTCCTGCAGAGGAATAATCGAAGCTTTTTAGGAAAGGCTGTGACACTCTGAGTCAGTGTGTCGCAGTTTTTTCCGTTAATTATCATAACTATGCTTAGATCTAATGAACATCTTGAACCGCTGGGTTCGGGTCATAATATTATAGTGAGTGACATTCACCACTTCAATACCGATACTATCCTGCTTGCAGACTTTGCCTCTGCCAAGGCTGTTAAAAATGCCGTGGAGCTGGGGGCAGGCTGCGGAACTATTTCGGTATTGCTTAAAAAGAATAATAAAGCCGAGAGCATCACCGCCGTGGAGCTGCAGCCCGATGCCTGCGATATGCTGACAAGGACTGTACAGCTCAACTCTATACAGGGGCTTACTGTCCTCAATGCGGATCTGAACCTGCTGAGGGGACAGCTTCCGTTTGGATTTTTTGATCTGGTGGTGTGCAACCCTCCCTACAAGGAAACGGGTACGGGACTCACAAATCCGCATGAGGGCAAGATGACCGCACGACATGAAACCAGCTGTACACTGGAGGACGTCATACGCAGTGCAGGAGCGTTGCTGAATTTCGGCGGAAGATTTTGTATGTGCCAACGCCCCGAACGGCTGACGGACGCTGTGTATCTTATGCGTGACTGCGGTCTTGAACCGAAGCGACTCCGCTTAGTTCAGCAGAGGGTCGGCAAGCCGCCGAAGCTGTTTCTCATAGAGGGCAGGCGTGGAGGCAAGCGTGGCTTTATGACGGTTGAGCCAACGCTGTTGATAGAAGCTCCCAACGGAGATTTTTCAGATGAGATGCTCCGAATTTACGGGGATTATAAATGTTAGGAAATTTTATGGGTATTTTGTATGTTGTCGGTACACCGATAGGCAACCTCGGTGATTTTTCGCCCAGGGCGGTCGAGGTGCTTAGCTCAGTCGATTTTATAGCGGCGGAGGACACCAGAGTTACAATAAAGCTTCTCAATCATTTCGGCATAAAAAAAGAGATGATCAGCTACTTTGAGCATAACAAGCTCCAAAGAGGTGAGATCATCACTCAGCGGATACTCGGCGGTGAAAGCTGTGCCGTTGTCACCGATGCCGGTATGCCCTGCATAAGCGACCCCGGCGAACTGCTGATTATGCAGTGTGCAGAGCAGGGCATACCGACTGTTGTTGTCCCGGGTCCCACAGCGTTTGCCTCGGCGTTGGCGGTGTCGGGACTTCCCACTGGCAGATTTACCTTTGAGGGATTTCTCAGCGTCAACAAAAAGAGTCGCCGTGAACACCTCGACAGCCTTGTAAATGAAGAACGCACGATGATCTTCTATGAAGCACCGCACAAGCTCGCCAATACTCTTGCCGACCTTGCAGGGTATTTCCCCGACAGACGGCTGTCGATAGTCAGGGAGCTGACAAAGCTTCACGAGGAGGTCATTCGCACCACCACGACGGAAGCCTCACGGCTGTATGCGGACGGTGGCATCAGGGGAGAGATAGTCCTTGTCCTTGAAGGCAGACCCCACAGTCGGGAGGTCAAGACCTGCACCCTTGAACAGGCGGTCGAGCTTGCCAAGGGCTATACAGCCGAGGGTATGCGTGCTT
>CACYCD010000009.1 GCA_902772755.1 uncultured Ruminococcus sp. | reverse complement strand
TTTTTTTTTTTTTTTTTGTTTATTGCTTCAATGTCTTATGAAGGATGGATGATGAATGGCATAAGACAGTTTATAGCGGCGACCCTAATCTTTGCGGCGACCCCGTTATTGCTAAAAAAGCGGTATATCCCCTTGGCTCTGGTCATTTTGATGGCGTATACGGTCCACAGCTCCGCCTTGGTAATGTTTCCTGTTTTTGTGGCAGCAATTTTTAAGCCATGGAAAAAAATCACAATACTGGCTTTGATTGTGTTTGTTGCTGCTTTGACTGTGTATGTTTCGGGTCAGGATTATATGAGTGACGAATATGCTTCATTTGATGACGGTGCTAATCCGATACGAGTTGTTATCGCTTTGATCCCCACTTTTTTTGCATTTATTGGCAGAAAAAAGATAGCCGAAAAAAACAACTATCTGATAAATATCTGTGTTAATATGTCAATTATTTCGGCAATGATGTATGGAGTTGCAATTTTTACCAGCGGTGTTACCGTAGGTCGTCTTCCGGGATATACAGGTATTTATAATTTTATTCTTATTCCCTACCTTTGCTCTGAAGTATTTGATGAGAAAAAATCAGAGCGGCTTCGATTGTTTTTTATTTTGTTTTACATTGCATATTTCTTTGCAGATCTTATGTTTATTTAATGGGGGCAAAAATGAAGGTAAAGATTAGCGTTGTTGTTCCTGTGTACAATGTGGAGGACTATCTTGAGGAGTGCGTACACAGTGTTCTTGCTCAGACTTACAAAAATGTTGAGATAGTCCTTGCCGATGACGGTTCAACAGACTCGTCCCCGGAGCTTTGTGATCGATTGTCCCGGGAGTATCCTGGTATTATTAAGTCTGTTCATAAGAAAAACGGTGGTCTCTCGTCCGCCAGAAATTTCGGTATCAGGCATGCCTGCGGAGATTATGTGATGTTCCTTGATAGTGATGATTTTTGGGACGACAAAAATGCCTTATCTGAGCTCGTCGGTAGAATCGAACTTGGTGCCGATGTGGTTTGCTACGGCTACAGGGAGTATTCTGCAGATGTGGGCTACAACGGTATCGGCATTGATTTTTCCGCTTACAAAGGCACAGCTGGCATTGAAAAGAATGAGGTTTTACGCAGTATGCTTTCCTGTGGGATATACGTTTCATCCGCCTGCTGCAAGGCAGTGAAGCTAAGTATAATAAGGGAAAACGAACTGTACTTCAAGGAGGGCATAACCTCCGAAGATATTGATTGGAGTGCAAGACTGCTGAAGGCTGTAAAAACCATGGCGGTTTACCCCGTCAGTTTTTACGCTTATCGCCAGCGTAGTGATTCTATTGTACATAATATATACTATGAGAATATAAAGATGCTCTCGGAAAATGTTATCCGCTGTGTGCGTTATGGTGAAGATATTGAGGACGGCGAGTTCAAGCCACTTTACTTCAATTATGTGTCCTATCAGTACATTACCTTCATCAAGGTGACCTTGCTGTGCAGGGATGACCCACGCACGAAGGAACTGCTGAAGGAGATGAAGCAGTACAGTTGGCTACTCGACTATCACCTTAACCGCAAGGTAAAGATAATGTACACTGTGAAAAAATTCCTTGGTTTTGATATGATGTATAGATTTATGAGAATATATTTTAGGGGGTACAAATGAAAACCTTGACTGTGTTTACCCCTGCCTACAATCGGGCAAGCCTGCTTGAGAGATGCTATGCTTCGCTTAAAAGGCAGACCTGCAAGGATTTTGTGTGGATAGTCATTGACGACGGCTCTGTCGATAATACTGCCGAGCTGGTTCACAGGTGGATAGAAACCGAAAATGATTTTGAGATCAGCTATTACTATAAGGAAAACGGCGGACTGCATACTGCCTACAACCTTGCGATAGAAAAGCTTGAGACCGAGCTTGCCGTTTGTATTGACAGTGATGATTTTATGCCCGATAATGCCGTGGAGATAATTCTCGATTTCTGGAAAAAGAACGGCAGTGATGAATATGCAGGTATTACCGGACTGGATTTTGATGCAAATACAAATATCAATATCGGCGGTTTTTACCCCGAGGATCGGAAGTCTATAAATCTGATAGATGTTTTGGTGGGACGTTACCCTTCTGTATCCGGTGATAAAAAGCACGTTGTCCGAACTGAGCTTTACAAACAGGTTGCCCCCGTAGACTCTTTTGATGGTGAGAAAAATTATAATCCCCATATACTGCACCTGAAAATATCACGGGAGTATGATTTTTTGATCTTAAACGAAAA
>CACYCD010000008.1 GCA_902772755.1 uncultured Ruminococcus sp. | reverse complement strand
TCCTTCAACACCCCGTAGTCCTTCAGCACACGATAGTCAACGCTGTGAGCCGAGCCTAAGAATTGATTGTATTTGTAACAAATATCGGGAACAGTTAGCATATTATGGAAATGCTCATCAAAAATTATCATCAGCAAAAACAGCTGATCCTCACCGAACATCAGCCTTGTGTTAAAATCCGTGCGTGCGGCACTCTGCACAAGCTCTGTTTTGTAGAGCTTAAAGCACATCGAAACGGATATTACCTGACTTTTGGAATTTGTAATAAAGTCCTCATAGTATTTGTTGTGCAGTTCCTTTACGGAAGTCCTGCCAAATACCGAATTTCGCTTATCTTTATATAGAAAGCGTTTCGGACAGCTTCTGAAACCAAACTGCACTATCTGAATGTCATCTTCCTTTTCAAACAAAGCAACAAGATTTCCGAATGCAGAGCGGTCGATAAACTCATCATCTGAATCAATAAAGATTACATACTCTCCGCCGGCGGACAGCACTCCGTTTTTTCTTGCGACAAAAGCACCCTGATTTTCCTGATCTACGAGCTTTATCCTGCTGTCCTGCTCTGAAAGCTGTTCTATCAAAGCCTTCGAGCCGTCCCTTGAGCCATCGTTCACGCACACTATCTCTATATTGGGATAGTTCTGACTTGTAATGGATTTTATACATTTTTTCAAGGTTTTTTCAGCATTATATATCGGAATGACAACGCTTATCATACCTTTTTTCAGTTTTTCAGCCATACTCATCCCCTGTTATACTCCGCCGTAAAGCTCCTGCACCAAACGCTCCCAGTCGCCTGTTTCTCTAAGAATATGTTCGATCACATCACGCACTGCCCCGTGTCCGCCCTTGATTGTACTAACATAGTCGGCACGTTCTCTTACCTCCGTACAGCTGTCGGCAGGACAGCCCACAAAGCCTGCAAGACTCATCGGAGGCAGGTCGTTGAGGTCATCTCCTATATAGCCAAGCTCCTGCTTGGAAATACCGTTCTCTGACATAAATTTCTGCAAAAAGGTCTTTTTATCCCTGACCTTTTGAAAGATATAGTCAGCTTTCATTTCTTTCATTCTTCTCTCGGTGGCGGCACAGCGTCTGCCCGTGAGGATAATTGTCTTTATCCCCATTGCCCTCGCCGCAAAAAATCCTGCGGCATCCTTTGTACAGAATTTTTTCAGCTCGTTGCCGTGTTCATCGTAGTAGATACCTGCATCTGTCATCGTTCCGTCAACATCTATCACTAAATATTTCAGGTTCATTTTTTACCTCTTTTTAGCCTTGAAGTAACCGCAGGGAGAAGATCTCCCTTTAAATATGCCGCTTTTTTACCTATGCGGTACTTTTTGTACTCACGCTTAAAGCCACAGGAAACAGCATTATCCCAGAACGGCTTGTCCAGATACCCGGGATAGTCAGAGTTCCACGGCTTTTTCCATATATAGTGAAGTATCATACCCTTTGTTTCATCGCAGTCGCCGTCAGTGTGATGCTGATAGTTATAGTAAATCGGCAGATCAAGAAAATTTTTGCCGAGTACATAGTTCAAAATATCCTGGTCGGGGCATACAAGAATATCGTTGAAACGGTTGATAGCTTCAAAAAAATCTTCCTTGGGTATCTCCTCACGGATCTTTTTATTGTTAAAGAGGATCACTCCCGAATTGAAATACACCTGTTCTTCTATTCCCAGCTTCTTTTTGATCTCGTCACGGCTACCCTTTTCCTCGCCGATATCGATGATCGCAGCTATGTATCTGTCGCTGATGTCATTGTCATAGAGCTTTGCAATGTCGTCAGTAACCACGATATCAGCATCAAGCCAAAGTATCTTATCAACTTCGGTCAGATAGGGAAGCATTATCCTGTAGTAGATCTCTATGGAAAACAGCGGATTGCGGTTGAGCGAGGCACCGCTGAACCATTTTTCATCTATAAAAATCTCCTCAAAGCTGTTTCCCGAGCCTTCGGCTGTCTGCCTGAGCAGATCTCTGTTTTCAGCACTCAGGAAATTGTAGAGCAAAAACACCCTTATCTTCCGTGAAGCCTTACTGAACAGGGAATACAGCATAACCCGTGCCGGCATAACGAAGCTGTCGCTGATGGATATAGCAATATTTATCACCGAATTATCCATAGCTAGTCCTCATTCAAATCGTAGGCGGAGGGAGTGATGTAATTCACCTTCATTCCCATATTCCGCACGGCTTTCGCCACCTGAACATTGAAGTTGTGCCCATGCTCCGTATATGTACGCAGCTCGGAGCTGAAATAATTGACTCCGCCCCTGACATAGCCGTCCGCACCTGCCGCCGAAACACTTTTGACCTGCATATCCTTCAGCAGGACAAGCAGCATCAACAGACTGTTGCAGCCGTGTTCAAACGCACCCGACAGACGGTTGTAGTTTATCTGATAGTCAAAGCGGTCACTGACAAGATTTGAGGTTGCGATTATCCTGCAATCCGTTCCCTCGATTTTTGAAAACCGCTTGCTGTTGCTGAAAAACACGTAATCACATTTGTAATCAGTGGGAATAAAGTTTACACCTATGACAACAGGTGCTTCATTTTCAATGTACCGCAGGATATCCTCCTTACAGCGTGCAATAGTCGCTCCCGGAGCTATCAGAAGGATATTTTTTCCCTGAAGCTCCTGTCTGAGTGCGTTCCTGTCCTCTGTATCATCAATAATATTATTCATAAAGGCTTTATAGAGGGAATCGGCGTATTCCGCATCAAACGCAGTAGCTTTTTTTCTCTCTATACGTGAAAGAATACAGTCGATATCCCTGTGAGTGAGATCTCCCTTATTGAGATAATACTCGGCATAGTTTCTGTGAAGGTTGAATCTTGCCGACAAAAAGTAAGCAGGTGTGTAGCCCCACTCCGTCTCACCCTTGAGCGGTGAGATGTGGTCTTGTATGGCATCTAGCATAAAATCTATGTCATAATTTTTGTCAAAATATTCGTTCACATAATCAGCAATAAGCTCGATGGGAAGATTTCCCGGTATCCTGCCCATTCCCATCAAGCTGCCGTCAACAGTTATGGAGCGGTTGAGGTGCTTGTCAAGGAATTTCTGTGCCAGCGAAAAGCTCAGTGACATATTCTCGTGCAAATGCAATGCCAAACGGACAGAGCGATCGAGATTATGGTCAACAATACTGACTATCCTGTCCAGATCACGTCTTTTCATACTGCCGAAGGTATCAACTATGGAAAACTGATACGGACAGATCTCGTTGACCTGATCTATTATCCACAACAGCTGTTTATCCGAATAACCCATAATATTGATAGGATTTATACTCAGCTTATAGCCCTTAGCCTTGACCTCACGGGCAAAATCCATACCCTCGGCAATGTCGTAGTCGTGGGCGGTTATCCTTATCATCTCTATCCCCGTTCCGCTGTAGGGGGACAGCTTGTTTATATCGTAATTGCTACGCATAGCCATACCCGAAAACATCGTATTTCCGCAGTCATCGGGCAGCAGGCGGTTAAGCTCTTCTATTGTATTGCAGACGGTGATATCGGGGTCATAGCCTTCGGTATTCCTCAAAAAACCGACCTCAACAATATCGACCTTCGCCTTGACAAGAGTATTTATAATGTCACGAGCTTTTCTGTAGCCCCAGTTCCAATTGTTGATGTAACCGCCGTCACGCAGAGTGCAGTCCAGTATTTTCAAATCATTCCCCATCTTGCTCCTCCATCATTTTTCTGACAATTCGCAGATCCTTCTCGGTGTCAACGGAAAGCGAGTGACAATCCTCGACTAAAAATAGTTTCAGCTGTTTTCCGTAGTCCAAAAAACGCAGTGTGTCTATTCCCTCTATTGTTTCAAATCTTCCGGGCTTGGAGTTCTTATAAAAGTCAAGCATCTTTTTGTTATATCCGATTATCCCCACGTGCTTGTAATACTTAAAGCTGATGGATTTGAACGGATACGGGATCGGAGTCCTCGACATATAGAGAGCATTCATCTCATCATCAAAGACCATCTTTATGTTGGACGCATCAAGCACCTGTGCCGGGTCGTTGATGGGCGTTATTATATTTGTGCCGAACTCTGTATCCTGCGGAGCATATTCGGGTATAGCCGCCTCCACCGCCTGCTTGTTCATCAGCGGTTCATCGCCGTTGAGCTGAACATAAAAATCAGCCGTAAGCGTCTGCGAGACCTCCTGCAGCCGCATCGCCGCATTGGGGTGATGCGGAGCGGTCATTATTACGGGAATGGAATTCTGACGGCAAACGTTCAAAATACGCACATCGTCCGTTGCAACACAGATCTCATCCAATTTATTTATTTCACAAACTCTTTTGTACACCCACCATATCATCGGGTGACCCAGAATATCCAGAAGCGGTTTGCCCGGCAGACGGGTGGACGCATATCGTGCGGGTATGATACCTGCTGTTTTCATTGTTTTCTCCAATCATTTTACAACGCTGTCAAAGTCAACTCGTTCAAAGGTCTCCAGCTTTCCTCCCCTTGTGGCATTGAACACACGGAAGGTTCCCAGCTTGTTGCTGAGTGCAAATACGTCCTCAAAAGCAAGGGTGGGATTCCTCATATCGTGAACCACCTGTTCCCTCACGTCCTTGTCATAGTCCTTTGTAAAATAGTCCTGAACAGACTTGTCAACCACAACATTTCCGTTCATATCAAGAGATCTGGAATAATTGTGGTCTATGCCCAGCAGGTATATCTCGGTAAAGCCCATATACACCGCAAACTGTATACAGGTGGAGGTCACTGTACCCCTGCATCTCACACTGTGGGCACAGTCGGTCGACAGACAGAAGGTATCTTTAAGCGGTGAATCATAGTCCATAAAAAAATAGAGGGCATCACGCACCTGTATCCCCTCGTACCAATTAAGATTTATGGGGATAAACTTGATCTGTGCCTGCATATCCTCAACATTTTTCACCGTGTCTCCCAAAATAAGGATATCCTCACTGATATAATAAGTCGGTCTCCACCTTGTCTTTGGAAAAATATTGAAGATCCTGTTCATGGCAAAGGTGGGTATGCCACTGTCCTGCAGTCTGTCCAGATCCTCGGGAGTAAGGCTGGGACCGTTGCCGATCACAAAACACTTTTCACCCTTGTGAGTGTCCTTCAGAGCGGCGATCTGCCTGCCGTATTTTGTTTTTTCAAAATGCCTGCTGTCGGCATTCTGCTTGTGTGCATTCAGGGAATTTTTAACTCTTTGAGTCAGCATTATTTTCACCCTTTTTAAAAACAGACAACAGTCTCTGCCATTTCCAATAGAAATTGATCAGTACGGGATAAGCCGCTTCAAAAAACGGAGTATTATTCTTGACTGTTACACCTGTATTTTTTTTGTATTTTTTCAGTGCCGAACGCATCTTAGCACTGAGGATATCGAGATATTTTTTCTTGTCAATACCCTCAGCCTCGTTATCACGGAGCTTAAAATACGAACGGCTCAAATCGGTCATATAATCAAATTGGATCACTCTGTAAACGTCGGCAAGATCCTTCCTGCCACTCAGATACTGTAACTGCTCCTCATAGCCGTCAAACTCGTCCATACTCTTCGCAGTCCAGCGATTTCTGACAATACCGCTTTCATTTATATAGTAATAATACAGAGGTTCTTTGATGTAGGCAATATTCTCAACACTTAAAAATATTTTGTAGCTGGTAAAAACGTCCTCAAACAGCCTGCCCTTGGGATATCTGATATTTCTGAACAGAGCTTTGCGGTAAAGACGTGCAACCGCATAGGACACGCCCCTGGTTTTGAAGCAGGTGTAAACATCGGAGGAGGTTTCAACTGTCGAAGAGATATCAACACTGTCTGCGATTCCGTACTCGCTGACACGCTCCAGCCCACAGCTGGAAATAAGCAAGTCGTTATCGGAAACCGCCCTGTACAGAGCTTCAAGATACATAGGATGTACCCAGTCATCACTGTCAATAAAGGTAAGCCATTCACTGTCGTTAGAAAACGCATAATCAATGCCGACATTCCTCGCATCGGACAAACCACCGTTAGCCTTGTGTATAACGTGTATACGACTGTCCAGCTTAGCAAATTCATCACACATTTTACCGCAGTTGTCGGGAGACCCATCATCAACCAGCACCAGCTCAAAATCCAAAAAACTCTGAGCCAAAACACTCCCCACACACCTACCCAAATATTCCTCCACCTTGTAAACAGGAACGATAACAGAAATCACAGGCATAAGCTGCACCTTTTATAATATAATGTATTTAATAAGCTGAACAATTTATAGCTCTTGTGCAAAGTATAGAAGCAAAAATTTTTGTATTCAAACAACATCTTCCTGTCGTCCGAAAAATCCGAAAGTGTTTTTTGAGAATGAAGGAGAGTTTTCAGCATCATCTTTTTAAACCATTTTTTATTATTGACCTTGTCATACTCTTCGGAAAATCTGTCAAAACAATTGAACTTCCAGAACCGGTAAAATTGAGGGTACATTATCAAAAAATGTATGCGTGGATACATCTTCAGCAAATCATTTTCAACATCAAATCGATAAAGGTAGTCATACAAATATGCAGAAACCTCATTCAAAGCGTTGAGCTTAATATCTGTCTTTGTCTTGTCCATCATAGAACCCGACCGCTGATAATAGTAGTAGCCGGCATAGTCCAGCATAACTATTTTTTTGCACTTCATCAAATAGACCAGATAAAACCCCATATCCTCCGCAAAATTCTCACAAGTCTCGCAGATTTTTATATCGTGTTTTTTGATTATTTCTGTTTTGAAGAGCTTCGACCACAAAGCACGGATCGATGTTTCTTTTAAAACAGAGTTTATGATATAACTCAACCGCTGTGCATCATTCGTCAAAACGGCACTGCAAAGCGGATGTTTTACTTCTTCAACATTTTCTTTATCATCAACAAGGCAGTAATTCATTGACACGCAATCACAGGAATTTTCCAAAATGGCATTATGCAGAGTTTCAAGACAGTCTTTCTTTAAATAATCATCCGAATCGGCAAAAAATATGTACTCACCCCGAACAACATCGATCGCCGTGTTCCTAGCTGCCGAAACACCACCGTTTGTCTTGTGTATTACCCTAACCCTGCCGTCCCTGAGAGCATAGGAATCACAAATCTCCCCACTCCCATCAGTAGACCCATCATCCACCAAAATAACCTCAATATCACCAAAACTCTGACCCAGTATACCATCAATACACCTGCCCAGATATTCCTTCACATTATAAACGGGTACTATTACAGATATCATTTTTTCTCAAACACCAAAAAACAATAAATAAACCATTTGAGGGAAACACAGATTATCTTGAGTAACTAAACTTTCAAATTTTTTATCCGGCACATTAATTGAAAACCGCACAAAAATATCAATATATTCTGGGAAACCGCTTGCAATTTAACCTATTACAACGACAAAACAGTCTTTAGGGAAGTATTCAATCAGTATTTGTTTTAAGCACTATTAAAACCGATTGCTTTTTGATTGTTATATTTCTAATTCTTTATAAAAATTATTTCTCAAAAAGGGAAATGGTTCGATTCCAATTTGGTAAAACCAGCTAGTTCAATCCTTAACTCGCTAAAACTACCATAGTTTTTCTATTCCCTTAGATATGACTTTACTAATTTTTTAAACATCATATTCTTTGTATTTCGGTCAACGCTTGCGGAAATGGTTTTTTTTTGACACAAAAAACCAATATATTCTCATAAAATTGGGGAAAGCAATTTCGTAAATATACTTATTATCTTTAAATTTATAGTATTTATTGTTTCTGTACTTAAAAATTGAATATCTTAATTTCCTTAATAAACTTTTTGAAATATGTTTATAATCAGTTTTTCCCTCTGTTTCAGAAATATTAAAAATTAAAACTGATAAATATAAATACAAACAACACTGATAAGCTTCTTTATATCTATTTTTCCGAAAAAAAGCACTTTGCTGTTCCACTGCGTACAATGCATCCAACCGTTTCGGATTCCATTTTGATTTAGTGA
>CACYCD010000007.1 GCA_902772755.1 uncultured Ruminococcus sp. | reverse complement strand
CTCGTCCTTCTTAGCCTTATTTGCAGGCTTAGCCTGAGTTTCGGCGGTATTTTCATTCAAAGCTGCAATGGTCTTTTCTTCAACTTCCTTTGCAAACTCAGCGTCCTCTTCAAACAGAGCCTTGACCTTATCTCTGCCCTGACCCAGACGCCTGTCGCCGTAGCTGAACCACGCACCTGCCTTGTGAATGATATCCAGCTCGACCGCCAGATCTATAAGCTCACCCACACGGGAAATTCCCTTGCCGTACATAATGTCAAACACAGCCTCCTTGAACGGAGGGGCGATCTTGTTCTTCACGACCTTGACCTTGGTCTTGTTGCCTATCAGCTCACCATTCTGCTTGATGCTCTCTACCCTTCTCACCTCAAGTCTTACCGAGCTGTAGAACTTCAAGGCTCTACCGCCCGGAGTAACCTCGGGATTTCCGTAGACTACGCCGACCTTTTCACGGAGCTGATTTATAAAGATAGCCACACAGTTGCTCTTGTTTATAGCACCTGCCAGCTTTCTGAGTGCCTGTGACATAAGCCTTGCCTGCAAGCCGACATGACTGTCGCCCATCTCGCCCTCGATCTCAGCCTTGGGAACAAGAGCTGCAACCGAGTCAACAACAAGCACATCAATAGCACCCGAACGAATGAGAGCTTCGGCGATCTCCAGTGCGTCCTCGCCCGTGTCGGGCTGAGAAACCAGCAGGTTGTCAATATCAACGCCCACTGCGGCGGCATACACGGGGTCCAGTGCGTGTTCAACGTCAATGAACGCCACATTTCCGCCGTCCTTCTGACCCTCTGCAATGCAGTGCAGTGAGAGGGTGGTTTTTCCCGAGGATTCCGGACCGTATATCTCAACGATCCTTCCCCTGGGCAGACCGCCTATCCCCAAAGCCAGATCCAGACCGAGTGAACCCGTGCTGATATGTTCAACACTCATATGTGTATTTTCTCCCAGACGCATAACAGCACCCTTGCCAAACTGCTTTTCTATCTGCTTCAAGGCAGTATCAAGTGCCTTACCCTTATCAAATGCCATATCAATTCTCCAATTCTCTGTAAACTGCGGTCACTGCTCTGACAGTACCGCCAAGGTCCTTATATCCTTTAATGCTGTGAAAGCCCAAGTCCTGCAAATATTTTTTCACAAGCTCAAACTGACCCTCACCCAGCTCAAACACAAGCACACCGCCTGTTTTAAGCTTTTTCGCCCATAGATCTGTGATTTCTATATAAAAATCCGTTCCGTCGCTCCCACCGTCAAGAGCCTGCCTCGGCTCATACCTGACTTCTCTCTGCAAGCCGTCAAGCTCCGCTGTGGGTATGTACGGCGGATTTGAAATTATCAAGTCAAAATATCCGTCCGCAAACTCCCTGTACAGCTCAAAAACATCTCCCCTATGTACCTTGACCTCGGGGGCAAGCTGACTGACGTTTTTTTCAAGAAAATACATCGCCCTGTCCGAAAGCTCCACGGCATGCACCTGTGCGTCCGCAAACCGCCTCTGCAGCGTGACCGCTATTATCCCACTGCCCGAGCAAAGGTCGATTATCCTTGCGGCTGCCGAGCTTTTCAACAGCTCCTCCGCCGCACGCACCGCCACCTCCGTGTCGTCACGGGGGATAAGCACACCCTCGCCCACAAAATAATCCTCACCCATAAATGACCATTTTCCGAGGATATATTGCAGTGGATAGCCACTCTGTCGCTTCATCAGGATACGCTGTATGGTTTTGTCCTGTTCGTCATCGAGCTGTTGTCTGCGGTTGAGGCTCTGTTTGAGCGGATCCATACCGGTCACAAGCTCAATTATGCTGACTGCTTCCTGATAGTTCAGCTCCTGCTCCAAAAACCGCCTGCACTCAAATACCGTCATTGCCCGATTATATCGCTTCCGTCATCGGGAATTACCGGTGTTATGGCTGCGATGGCACACTCTATCATATCGTCTGTCGGCTCCTTGGTGGTGATGTGCTGTGCCCACACACCGGGAGCGGACAGTATCCTTGTCAGGGTGTTGTCGTGCTTTCCGCAGAACTTTATCAGCTCATAGCCGATGCCGCAGCTCACAGGCACAAGCAAAATACGGAAAAACGGTCTGAGCCAAGCGTGACCGAACGGTGCGGTAGGCACAAACAAGCCGATAAAAATGCCGAGTATCAGCATAATGACAATAAAGCTCGTTCCGCATCTCGGGTGAAAACGTCTAAATTTCCTCACATTCTCCACAGTGAGGTCAAGCTCGTTCTCATAGCAGAAGATAGTCTTATGCTCTGCCCCGTGGTACATAAACACACGCTTCATATCCTCCATTTGGCTCACTGCCATAATATAGCCCAAGAAGAGAATGATTTTCACTACGCCCTCAAATACCGACTTAAACAGCCTGGACTCCGCCACGCTTGTAAGCTTGCACACCAGGTCATACAAAAATGACGGCACAAAGAAAAACAGACCCACGGCAAACAGCACGCCGATGATCGAGGCAATGACCATCAACACGCTGACCAGCTTGTCACCGAATTTTTCGTCCAGCCATTTTTCAAGCTTGGAAGGCTCTTCTTCTACCTCCACGCCCTCCATCGCCTTGTCGGCGGAGAGCATCAGGCTCTTGTAGCTCAGTCGCATAGAATCTATCATACCGCCCACACCTCTGAGCAGGGGCAGGCGAAACAGCTTGTACTTCTGACACAGCCCCGAAAACTCGATGTCCTCGGTATAAATGCTGTCCTTGCCTGTTCTGAGGGCGACCGTAGTCTTTTTCGGACCACGCATCATAATACCCTCGATAAGGGCAGAACCGCCGATCGATGTTATTTTTTTGGTTTTTTCCATTAAAACTCTCCCTTGCCGACATCTTTGTCAGCTGTTCTTTCTTCACAAACTGGGATCTTGATGGTTATGGTAGTTCCCACTCCTATACTGCTTTCTATATCAAGCGTACCGCCGTGCATCTGGATTATCTCATCAGCCACCGCAAGCCCTATTCCGCTGCCTCCGACATTCTGGTTAGCCTTGTAAAACTTGCCCTTGACCTTCGGCAGATCCTCGGGTGCTATGCCGCAGCCCGTATCCGACACGTGAACGGTTATATGCGTTTCTTCATTCAAAATCTGAACGATGATGTTTCCGCCCTCGCCCGTATACTTGAGGGCATTGTCGATAATATTCAAAAATACCTGACGCAGACGGTTTCTGTCACCCATAACAGGCGGAAAATACTCCATCGGAGTATCAAACATCAGGTGCTTCTTCTCCTTGACCGAACGCTCCTTCATCATATAGACAGCCTCGTCCAGCTCGGCAATGAGGTCTGTTTTTTCCATATTGAGCTTCAATCTTCCGCTTTGTATACGGCTGATATCCAACAGCTCCTCCACAAGCCCCGTCAGTCTGCCCGACTCCTTCAAAATGACATTCATACCCTTCTGAAATATGGCACTGTCTATATCATCGCCCGACAGCAGCATAGTCTCCGACCAGCCCTTAATAGCCGTAAGCGGTGTTCTCAGCTCATGACTTACACGGCTGATGAAGTCATTTTTCAGCTGTTCGGTCTGTTTCAGCTCGTGAGCCATATAGTTTATAGAGTCGCTCAGATCGCCTATCTCGTCATTGAACTGCTTTGTCAGATGAGTTGTTTCAAAATCTCCCTCAGCGATCTTCCTTGCTGCCTTGGACATCTCCTTGATAGGTGCAACGATGGAGCGTATGAAAAACCGTCCCGAAATGTACACACCGAAGATTATCGCCAGCCCCACAAAGACAATGATCAGAATATATATCAGCGAAGCTTTGTCGATATCCGTCATTGAAACGACAAACCGCACTGCACCCATCAGAGTACCGTCACGGCTGTAAATGACCTTGGTGCCTGCCATCACCTTTTCCCCCGTTGACAGCTCCGAAGCCGTCACACAGGTATGATTTTCAGTGTGCAGAGCCTCCTTGAAATCGGGCATACTTTCCTTTTCATCAGGCAAAAAGCCCGTTGAGGTAGCCGTCACCCTGCCGACGGAGTTCACCGACTGGACCTCCATCTGCTCCTTGTCGGGAAAATCCTCTATATAATCACGGGCTGTAGTCAAAAACTCCGTTGTGGTATCGGAATTTTTGTCGGCAAAAACGTGGTTCAGCTCTTCAAAGCGAATTGAGATCGCCTGCTGTACCGTACTCACATAGTAGGTGCGTATCAAATAAGACAGTCCCAGAACGACCAGCACGATGATGACGACCATTACGCTGAGGATATTCAGCACCCATCTTTTGGTAATACTGCCGTTCATAGCCTCCTCCTACAGAACTATACGTCCCACTTGTAGCCTATACCCCAGGCGGTGATGATGTGCTTGGGATTAGACGGCTCTGCCTCGACCTTCATTCTCAAACGTCTGATGTTCACATCTACGATCTTTTCCTCGCCGACATACTGCTTGCCCCAGACGTGCTTCAGGATATCCGTCCTGCTGAGGGCAACACCGGGATTTGAGAAGAAGTATTCCATTATCTGAAACTCCACCTGTGTGAGGTCAATGCTCTCTCCGTTGAACGAGAGGGAGTGATTACGCATATTGAGCGTAAAGTTGCCGCTCTTGAACTCCTCTTTAAAGTGATTCTCACTGTTTTCCGCATTCATTTCAACTCTGCGGTAGAGTGAGTCCACCCTTGCGGTCAGCTCAGAGGGCGAGAACGGCTTTGTGATATAGTCGTCTGCACCCAGCATAAGCCCGGTCACCTTGTCCATCTCCTGTGTTCTTGCGGACAGCATAATGATACCTATGGAGCTGTTCATATTCCTCAGTTCCTTACAAACCTGAAGTCCGTCTATTCCCGGCATCATAATATCAAGAATAGCCACATCAAAATCTCCGGAGCATTCGTCATATTTTCTGAGAGCTTCTTCTCCGTTTGTGGCTTCCGTCACATTATAGCCTGCTCTTGTGAGGTTTATCACAACAAAGTCACGTATTGCGTCCTCGTCCTCACAAACCAAAATCCTTTTCATTACCTAACCCTCCGTATCCTTATTGGTTTACCTCAGTCGGAGCAACAGCCATAATGCTGTCCTCGTCCTTTGCAACAAAATACTCTGCCGCCTCTATATCCGTAAAGCCCTTGGGTGGCTTTTTGCCCAATTTGTAACCATAGCTGTGCGAGCCAATATCGAGCATCTTGGTATAACCCTGCTTTATGCCAAGCTCTGTCCATGATTTTTTGGGTGCCGCAATATAGGTGACAACCGTGTCCTTGAGCTTGCAGTACTCGGAATCCCCGTTTGTCTGAGCCATAATGACGGTAAGCACGGAGGCATCTCCGTTAAAGCTTGCCGTGTAGCTGTCCAGCCAGCTGTCGGGAACGGTGATCGAATATCCGTAGTTGCTGTTTATTATCACATTGCTCTTCACTGCAAAGCTGTTCTTCGCTATGTCAAAGCTGCTCCAGCTCGTCTGAAAAGCGTAGTTTTTCTTGTTTTCATTTACGGGGTGCGGAAGTCTTTGCGTGATCGGCACCTCCACAGCACCGTCATTGTCGATATCCCTGCATTCCGTGTTTGTTTCACGTGCAGTCAGCAGCCGACCGTTGTCGGCACGGGAAAATATCGGATTTTCAAGCTTTTTCTTCTTGCTGTTAAAGTAAAGTATCTGCGTGTTGTAGCTGTTTGTCGAGGTCAGCCCGTCCACAAAGGCAGCAGTAACACCGTTTGCGGTCAGTCCCGTTTTTATCGGCAAAAACTTTGTGATGTCGGAGTCCATCTCCGTCTCAAAGGACAGTACAGCACCGTCAGATGTCATCGTCAGAAGCTCCGCCCTGGACGAGACCTCCGCCGTGTTGAGGGAGATCGTCATTACAGAGTCCTTATCAGCCTCAATGAACTTGCAGACGCACATACTCGTGTAGGTGTGCTTTGTGTTGATATCACGTATCTTTTCTCCGAAAAGATAGCAGTACAGCTCATTCTGGTTTGCGTTGTAGGTACTCCAGCCCACCAGCAGGTCAACTAAGCCGTCACCGTTCACATCGCCGAAATCCACACTGTCTATATAGTTGTTGTGATTTTTAAAATCGCCGGCAACTTCCCAGGTGTCATCGGTCTTTTTCATTATATATATATGGGTCTCCGCCTGTTCGGTGTCGGGATAGAGGGTGAGCAGTGCCACCGCCTCCTCCGTCTCGTCATTGTCGAAGTCCCTCATAATTATGGAGCTTCTGTTCTCTCCGTTTTTCGGATAGTTGAGCAGATAATCCTTGCCCGAGCGTTTTTCTATAGCCTGCTGGATCTTTGCCCTGTCGCCCGTGGCACTCGGAGGGTGCATAAGGCTTGATGAAGTAGAAAACCACGGAAAACTGCAGCCGCCAAGACTCAACGCCAAGCCCACGCAGACAAGGCAGGATAATGCTGCGGAAAATTTTGACTTCATATATTTCCTCATTTGATACTTTTGACTGCTTTTAAATACTTGATAGGCACGCCCTCGTCCGAGAACATCCTTTCATGCTCCGTCACCGGACCGCCGTCAAACTCACTGTTGTGCAGGTCACGGGTGATCTCGACCACCTCAAAGCCGGCTTCATCAAAATACGCAAGACTCTCCTCAAACAGCGGACCGCTGTCGGTCTTAAAATAAATTTCCCCGTTTTCCGGCAGAAATTCACGGTACATCAGCAGTTTTTTCGGAAAGGTCAGCCTTCTTTTTTTATGCCTGTCCCTAGGCCACGGATTGCAAAAATTGATGTATATCCGCTGTATGCCGTCCTCGGGCGAAAAAGAATTTGAGATCATTTCACAGTTCTTCTGAACCAACAGCAGGTTGTCGATGGGCTTGTCGGCAAACAGCTTCACAACGTTACGCCGTGCCACACCGAGCATATCCTCCTTGATGTCGACTGCAATAAAATTTATCCCGGGATTCTCTCTTGCCATAATGCCTGCAAAGGTACCCTTTCCGCAGCCGACCTCCAACCATACGGGCTGAGAGGCTTTGAACAGCGTACTCCACTTTCCCCTGTAGTCATCGGGGTTTTTGACATAAAACGGACACTCTGCCAGCTCCGGTGCCGCCCACTTTTTCTTTCTTATCCTCATAAGCCAATACTTCACCGTTTAACAATAATGATAACCATTTAATCATTATAACAGATAACGCTGTTATTTGCAATTGTATTTTCAAAAATATTACATTTATTACAGAATTTTTTCAGCACTGCAAAAACACGGCTGTTTTGCAGCCGTGTAATTTTAATCCAATCGGCAAAGGATAACGGTGATGTTGTCCTTTCCTCCGTTTTTAAGTGCTTTTTTTAACAGCTTTTTTACTTTTCTTTTGAGGCTTCTTCTGCTGTCGAGTATCTTGCTTATCACCTCGGGGGCTACCATATCGGTAAGCCCGTCCGAGCAGAGCAAAAACATATCCTCCTCATCAAGCGGTATCCGAAAAATCGACGGCTCCAAGGTCAGTCTTTCCTCGGGGACGCCCAGGCTTTGAGTTATGGGAGGTTTTATCCCCTCGGGTGCGTAGGCAACGTGGTCGGTGCTTATCTTTTCAAGCCCTTCAAGATTGTGTACAAACACAGGACTGTCACCCACATTGCAGATGATAGCCTTTTCCTCCGTGAACAGAACCATGGCGGCAGTCGTACCCATAATACCGTCGCAGTTGGTGCGAGAGTATTCCAGTATACCCCTGCTTATTTTTTTGCACCCCTCAAACAAAAAGCTCTCGGGGTCTTGCTTATTCCACCTGCTGTAACGCTCTTCAAACTGCTTTGCCGCAAGGTAAGAGGCGACCTCACCTCTGGATTCTCCCCCCACTCCGTCAAACACACAGAACGCCGGGGACTCCTCCAGTGGAAATTCACCGTGAAGAATTTTTTTCAATCCCTTGTTGTCGGACTGCAAGTAGCACCCCTTTATCCAGAAATTATCTTGATTCTTCTCTCTCACCTTACCTTGATGGCATCCTACAGCATAGTAAACAGTGCTTGCCATAAAAACCTCAAAGTAAATCGCTTTCAATCAATAAATCAATCAATAAATCTATAACATTATAACATAATTAGAACAAAAAATCAATATATTTTAAAACACAGACACACCCACAGCAGTATTTGCCGTGAGTGTATGTCTATCAGAACGGGAGCTGTTCTCCGCTGAACACTGCCACAAGGCTCTGCCTCAAGGCAATGTCGTAGGTCTGTCCTGCCTTATACTCCTTGCCGGAGATAAGGTCGGTAAAGTCATAATTCGGTGTGAGCGTGGTAGCCTTGCTGTAGTTGTGAAGTACCTCTACCGAATAGTCACGGCACTCATCGCCCAGAATGTAGGCGTATGCACCGTTTACATACTTATAGTCCACACAGCTCCCCGTATAGAATATCTTGTACTTGTTTCTGATCGCAGTGAGGGTCTTGTAGTATTCGAGGATACTGCCCTCAACGCCGTTCTGCTCCTCAACGGAGATGCCGTCATTTGCGTTTGTGAATTTTTCTGTTGCGTTCCAGCTTCTCAACGCACCCATTCCGGTCATACCCTCGCCTGTTTTGGAGGTATACCAGTCCATAGCTTCTCGCCTGTTGGGGTCGGAGGAGCTTGATTTGCCTGTGCCGAGCTGTCCTATCTCGTCACCGTAGTATATCCACGGCATACCGGGAAGAAGCAGCTGCACCGCTGCCACAAACTTTGTTTTTGACGCATCACCGTTCACCTCAGAGGCAATGCGGTTTACATCGTGGTTTCCGAGGATAAGTGAATTTATTGTGACCTTGTCCACCTGCGGAGTGCTGTCGGCATAGCCCTTGATCTTCTCAAAGTAGTTCTGTGTCTGCTTTGCGATGGACAGCTTTGTGCCGTTTGCATATTTTTTGATGTCGCTCATTGTGTAAAAGTCAAAATCCGTATCGAGGTCTGCAAAGAATTTCGCCTGTGTTTCCACCATATTCTTCTCGGGCCAGACCTCACCTATGCAGAACGCACGGGGATTCTTGCTCTTTACATGCTGCTCAAAGTGCTGCCACCAAGCGTGGGTAACGGAATCCTCCTTTTCATCAGCGTGATTGCCGTCCACTATGGCATCATCAATGTGCATAGCTGCGTCAAGCCTGAAGCCGTCAATACCCTTGTCAAGCCAGAAATCCGCAATATCATCAACCGCAGTCCACACAGCTGTGTTGCGGTAGTTGAGGTCGGGCATATTGTCGTTCCTGAAACAGCTGTACCACCATACGCCGTTCTTCAAGAAGCCGTGATTCTGGTAGCCTGCATTTGTAGTCTGATTTACATAGAAATCCTTGTAGCCGTCCTCGTTCTTCAAGGCTTTCTGGAACCACTCGTTCTGTGCGGAGGTGTGATTCAGCACCAGATCCATAACCACCCTTATGCCGTTGGCGTGCAGGGTGTCGATCATATATTCAAGATCCTCCATTGTGCCGAAGTCCGAGCAGACGTCCTTGTAGTCGATGACGTCATAGCCGTGATAGGAGCTTGTTTTGTTGAACGGTGTAAGCCATACCGCACCGATATTCAGGCTTTTGAGGTAATCCACCTTTTGAGCAATGCCCCTGAAATCTCCGCAGCCGTCGCCGTTGCTGTCGCAGAAGGAGCGGACAAAAATCTCGTAGCCGATCGACGAGGTTCTCCAGTCCGTATCCTTGACGGCAGGGAACACCGAAAAATTGTGGTTCACATACTTCTGTATACATCTTCCGTCCGAGATGTTGATCTCTCCGTCGCTGTTCACGTCAGCCAGCTCGCCGGAAATTTCAACTCCGCTGTCGGCAATATATTTTTGCAGACGGGTAGTATCCTTGATATTTACAGTACCATTGCCGTCAACATCACCAAAAACCCTTTCATCGGAGCTGCCCACGGCGGAAACTGCTTTTTCGGAAGCACCAACAGCCGAAAATGTACCGACTGTGCCTGCCATAGCCAGTGTAAGGAGCAGGGATAATACTTTCTTTTTCATATTTGACGCACCTCAAATCATATAATTATATACATTATACCACATTTTCAGTTTTTTTCAAGGTGATTTTGTCGATTTGTGCAGGTGGGCATTGAGAATTAGTACCTGTCAAATTGTTTATTTTATACAATTATACAAACATATATTGAATTTCTGATTTTTTTGTGGTACAATGAGATTTATCATATTTTATGAGGGGCAGAATTTCATTTTTTGGCTTTCATAATTTAATAAAACAGGAGGTAATCTTTTATGGAATTAAGTACAATACTTACTTATTCCGCATCAGCCGTAAGCGTTATCGCTTTATTGTACGCTGTTTTTCTGGCACTTAAAATCGGAAAAGCAGATCCGGGAACAGAACGTATGAAAGAAATTGCCGCCGCCATCAACGAGGGTGCTAATGCTTTTCTCGTAGCAGAATACAAGATCCTTGTTGTATTTGCCGGTGTGATTTTCCTTGTTATCAGCTTTATGGGCATTATCACGGGAAGTGCCATTCTCAACTACAAGACGGGAATAGCCTTTCTGATAGGTGCCGCACTGTCCACCGTTTCGGGATATTTCGGAATGAGCGTTGCAACCAAGGCAAACGTCCGCACAGCTAACGCAGCCCGCAAGAGCGGACTGGGCAAAGCACTCTCCATCGCTTTCAGCGGCGGTGCGGTTATGGGTATGTGCGTCAGCGGTCTGGGACTGCTCGGCGTGTCGCTCATTTACGCCATCACAGGTG
>CACYCD010000006.1 GCA_902772755.1 uncultured Ruminococcus sp. | reverse complement strand
TGGACTGCGGTCCATACTGCAAGCTGTATTCTGCTGCGGTGATAAAAGCCAACGGGATACGCTTTCCCAAGGGTTATTCGCTGGGCGAAGATCTGATCTTTAATCTTGAGTATCTTGACCATACAGATGGCAGGATATTGATATTAAACAAGCCACTGTATTTTTATGTGACGGATTCGCAGGGATCACTTACAAAGAAATTTCACGAGGATTTATTTGAAAAGTACAAGTGCTTACATGCCGCAATGCTTGAATATATGTCAAGGTGGAATTGTGACAGCAAACAGCTTGAAAGTTTTTATGAATCCTGTTTCTATATATATGACTATGTGCTGAGGAATACCTTCAAGAAGGACAGCAGCATAAAGAAAAAATATCAATATAACCGTCAGATCCTTAAATCGGACGAGTTTAAGGACACGATGAGAAATGGTAATTTTTACATAAACCCGGTGATGAGGTTAGTTCTCAGATATAATTTTTCAATGTTATATAAATTATTGTTTATAAGGTAAAGGGGTATAGTATGGGTGATATACAGAATAATTATGCAAAATATCACACACATATAAGTTCAAAGCACAAATGGTTTGACTTGAAGCTCAAGGAAGTGTGGAACTACAGGGATCTTATCTGGCTGTTCACCAAGAGATCGTTTGTCCTTTCTTATAAACAAACTGTGCTGGGTCCTGCATGGCTGTTTATAAATCCGATAATTACCAGCTTTATGTATGCTTTTGTGTTCGGCGGAATAGCGGGTATGAGTACTGATGATGTTCCTCAGATGATATTTTATCTTACAAGTACAGCAGCCTGGACATTTTTTGCTACCTGCCTGCAGAGCAATGCGAATACCTTTGTAGCAAATGCCGGAGTATTCGGAAAGGTATATTTCCCACGATTGACGACGCCTATCTCAAATATGTTTTCGGCGGTCGGCAAGTTTTTGATACAGTTTGCATTGGTGCTGGTTTTTTTGCTGTATTATTTTGTAAACGGCGAGGTGTCGCCTAATTGGTGGGCGTTCTCACTCATTCCGGCTGTACTTCTGCATCTGGGACTTATGGGTATGGGCTTTGGCATCATTATCTCCAGTATGACAACAAAGTACAGAGATCTTTCTATTCTTGTGACCTTTGGTATGTCGCTGTGGATGTATGCAACACCTGTTGTTTATCCGCTTAAGCAATTGGGACACGGAGCACTGTGGAAGCTGATCATGCTGAATCCCGTTACTGCTCCGTTAGAAGTGTTCAGATATGCAGTTATCGGCAAAGGTACAATAGATGTGACATATTTGTTGATTTCATGGGCAGTTACCCTTATTGTTGTGATTTTCGGTATTATAGTATTTAATAAGGTTGAGAGAACCTTTATGGATACCGTATGACAGAGGCAGATGATTATGGAAAAAATGGATAACAGACCTGTTGCGATACAAGTAAACGGTGTTAAAAAGATGTACAAACTGGGTCAGATCGGCGGAGGTACACTACAGGCAGATCTGCAGAGCTGGTGGGCAAGAGTCAGAGGAAAAGAAGATCCCAACACCAAGATCGGCTCCAATCAGCGAAGCAACGGCAAGACCTTTATGGCATTGAACGGCATAGATCTTACCATCTATCAGGGTGAGGCTGTGGGTATAATCGGCAGCAACGGTGCCGGCAAGAGTACACTGCTTAAGCTTTTGTCCAAGGTGACAGCCCCCACAGAGGGCGAGATAGATATCTACGGCAGAATAGCCTCTATGCTGGAGGTAGGTACAGGCTTTAACACAGAGATGACAGGCAGGGAGAATGTATACCTCAACGGTGCGATACTCGGAATGACAAAGGAAGAGATAGACGCAAAAATGGAGGATATCATCGAATTTTCAGAAGTAAGAGAGTTCATAGACACCCCCGTAAAGCGTTACTCCAGCGGTATGTTCGTAAAACTAGCCTTCTCCGTAGCCGCCCACCTCGACTCCGAAATAATGATAATGGACGAAGTCCTCGCAGTGGGAGATATGGCATTCCAGAAAAAATGCCT
>CACYCD010000005.1 GCA_902772755.1 uncultured Ruminococcus sp. | reverse complement strand
GCAACAGGTTTTTGATTGAAGAGGGTGCAGAGGTGACGGCGGAGGTCAATCCACGCAGTGCATCAGCCCTCGACTTTGCAAATCTGAGGAACAGCGGTTTGAATCGTCTTTCGGTGGGTATGCAGTCCGCCGTTGAGGAGGAATTGAAGCTCCTCGGCAGACGGCACACAAAGGAGGATGTCGCTGCAGTCGTACAGAGTGCAAAAACTGCAGGCATCACAAATATCTCACTTGATCTTATGATAGGGATACCGCATCAAACCAACGAAAATATAAAAAAATCGGTCGATTTTTGCAGACAGCTGGGTGCAAAGCACATATCCGCCTATATTTTAAAGTTTGAAGAAGGTACTCCCTTCTATCAAAATATGAAAAATATGCAGATCAAGACCGATGATGAGCAGGCAAGTCAGTATCTCTTTACAGCTGACTATATCGAGAGTGTGGGCTATAAGCAGTATGAGATATCAAATTTTGCCCTCGACGGGTTTCAGAGCCGTCACAATAACCGCTACTGGAAGTGTATGGAGTACATCGGCATAGGTCCGTCCGCACACTCCTTTTATAAAGGAAAGAGGTTCTATTGTGGCAGGAGCTTTGAGGACTTCTACAGCGATAACCTCATACCTGACGGAACGGGCGGTGACAGGGAGGAGTATATTATGCTCCGCTTGCGTCTTGTCGAAGGGCTTGATATAAAAGAGTATGAAGCTCTGTACGGAAAGCTCCCCGAAAGCTTTTACAAAAAATGCAGTATGTTCCAAAAATCGGGTCATATCATCATTGACAGCGGTAAAGTCCGCCTCACCAAGGAAGGTTTTTTGCTGTCAAATACCGTGATATCCGATTTGCTCATCTGTCTTTAGAGCTTAATTCTTTATCATAAAGATATTTTAATATCACCCTTCTTGTGACGATCCCCACAAAAATATTTCTGTCATCAACTACAGGCACAAAATTTCTGTCAAGACATTTCTGCAGCAGTGTTTCGGGTGCTTCGGTGATCCGTACAGCAGGATTGAAGTCTTTCCTCATGATCTGTCTTACCGTGATCTTTTGTAGCTCGGCATCTGGATGATCGAGAATGTAGTACAAAAAATCCCCCTCGGTAACAGTACCCCTGTACTCTCCGTTTTTGTTGATAACGGGAATAGCAGTGTAGGATCTTGCCCTGATTATCTCCAGTGCGACGTCAAGAGTGTCCTTTGTGTTGAGATATACAGTGGCAGGCTTTGGGATCAAAAGTGTGGGTATATTCATAGCGGTACACCTCCTTTTCATAGATTTTTTCAATACTTTTATTATAACATATTTAGCAAAAAAATAAAGATATTAAAATAAAAAATATTAGTTAGTTTGACAAATTTAAAAAAATCGATTATAATATAAGAAATACTAGGAAAGAGTGATTATTTTGACCAAATTATATCTTGCCATTCCCTGCTATAACGAGGAAGAGGTATTATTTGATACGACAGATAAGCTGACCCGCAAATTTGATGCTATGATAAGAGAGGGAAAGATATCCCCCGACAGCAAGATAGTTTACTTTGACGATGGAAGCAAGGACAGGACTTGGGCTATCATCAAGGAACTGCACAAGCGGAATAAATATGTAAACGGAATAAAAATGAGCAGAAACCGTGGACATCAGAATACCCTGCTGGGTGGCTTGATGACAATTAAGGACGACTGCGACTGCTGTATTTCAATTGATGCGGATCTTCAGGACGATATAAACGCATTCGATAAGATGATAGAAGATTTTGAAAACGGCTCAGACATAGTTTACGGTGTAAGAAGCAGCAGAAAAACCGATACTGCATTCAAGCGTATGACTGCACAGGGCTTTTACAAAATTTTGTCAATGCTGGGTGCAGAGGTGGTCTATAATCATGCAGATTTCAGACTTATGAGCAGAAGAGCACTCAACGCCCTGAGCGAGTTCAAGGAGGTAAATCTCTTCCTCAGAGGTCTTGTACCGCTGATTGGCTTTAGATCCTCAACTGTCGAATATGCAAGAAGCGAGCGTCTGGCAGGGGAAAGCAAGTATCCCCTCAAAAAAATGCTGGGTCTTGCCTGGGACGGAGTGACAAGTCTGTCAATGAAGCCGATCAGAATGATCACTGCCTTGGGTGCTGTGGTATTCATCATAAGCATACTTATTCTGCTCTACAGCTTTATAGTCTGGATACTTGGACATACTGTGTCGGGCTGGACATCTACGGTAGTTTCCATCTGGGCAATAGGCGGTCTGCAGCTGCTTGCCATAGGTGTTGTCGGCGAATACATAGGAAAAATCTATATGGAAACAAAGCAAAGACCAAGATTTATTGTTGAAGAAGAGCTTAAATAATTCACTTTTGGGGGTGTCTGTATGAAAAAGCGAATGATGACAGCTGTACTTACGGTACTTATGATACTTCAATTTTCGCTTCCGGCGGCAATTGCGGATACAAGTGCTTGTGAAGAATTTACGGAGAGCAATCTCGATACACAGGATTACAAGGACTATGCAAAAGTAAAATATTCTTTCCTCGATAGCTGTGACAACGGACAGCTTATGCACTTTAACGGCCATACCGTCAACGGGCATTACATCGTCAGATACTACGATTCCGATTATCAGCTTGTAAAGACTCTTAATATTGAGGAAGAACTGCCGATCTTCGGTGCTTTCTACGCTGGCAAGTCCTATTATTTCCTTCTGACCGGTCAGGAAAATTACGAGCTGGACGATGAGAAAGAGATTTTCAGGATTACCAGATATGACAAAAACTGGAACAGAATCGACTCTGTAGGCAAGAATAACTGCAATACCTCAAAGCCGTTTTCAAACGGAACTCCCAGTATGACCGATGCGGACGGTTGTCTGCTGATTAGAACCAGCCACCTGATGTACAACGGCCATCAGTCCAATGTGACAATGCAGATAGGCATAGAAGAGATGAAGTTTATCTTTTCACACACACATCTCTCTTATGTCGGCAATGGCTATGTAAGCCATTCGTTCAACCAGTTCATCAAAGCAGACGAAGGAAAGGTTGTGGCAGTTGACCACGGTGAT
>CACYCD010000004.1 GCA_902772755.1 uncultured Ruminococcus sp. | reverse complement strand
TTTTCAGGCGTACAACTGCTTTCAGGTTGTACGCCTGATTTTTTGCTCTATGTCAATAGTTGAGGTAAACCCGAATAAAACAGAACAAGAGAAAAAAACAAGCGATGTCTAAGAAGCTTTCGCTTGTTTTATGTGATATAAAACAGTTATTGCGAAGCCCTTTAGGGCTGTGGCGATCTCATCCGAACGAACTGAATTTCACGCCGCCGTTTGTACAGATTACATAAAAAGCGCTACAGGTTTTTGGATTGCAGGATAGGTAGAAATATGATAAAATAAAAATAACCATAAGCCTAACAAGCGATCGAGTGACCGCCGGTGTTTTATCAGAACGCAATCCCACGTTCAATCGATACAAAGTAATCGCTAAAGCTCGTGTCGCGGTAAACGGACTATACTTTTTTACCTGTAGTTCACGTAAGATGACTACGCTTTTTTGAGGAGGATCGATATGAGACAATTACACAGAAGAATCCTGTCTTTCCTGTTGGCTTTGATGATGCTGACAGCTGTTATTCCTTTTGCCACATTGCAGGTCTTTGCCGAGAAAGTCGAGCTTGCTTCCTCCGGAGCAACCAGCGGCACCACCGGCGATTGTACATGGACGCTTGACGGCACGGTGCTGACCATCAGCGGCAATGGCGCTATGGGCAATTACAGCGACGATCCAGAAGAAGGTAGTGTTGCTCCATGGATGGATAATAGAATCACCAAAGTGATCATTTCTGACGGCGTCACAAGTATCGGTAATTATGCGTTTTATGAATGCGACAGACTTACGTCTGTTAGCATCGGCGCCTCGGTCAAAAGAATCGGCTATTATGCGTTTATGTTCTGTTCTGAACTTACAAACATCAGCTTCACCAATCCCGACTCCGTCACAAGTATCGGTGAAGCTGCATTTGAAGGGTGTGAGAGCCTTACAAATCTTAGCATCGGTTCCTCAGTCAAAAGTATTGGTTCGTGTGCTTTTAGTAGTTGTTATAGCCTTACAAGCATCAACATCCCCGATACCGTCACAAGCATCAATTCTTTTACGTTCGATGGATGTAAAAGCCTTACGAACATCAACATCCCCGATACCGTCACAAGTATCCGCGGCAATGCATTCAGAAGATGCTCAAGTCTTAAGAGTATTACTGTTAGCGGGACAAATCCGGCTTATGTTTCCATAGACGGCAACCTGTATAATAAAGAAAAAACAACATTGATTCGTTATACCCCCGGAAAGAGTAATACCGGCTTTACCATCCCTAACAGTGTTACAATTATTGGAGAATTGGCGTTTAGTAGTTGCGAAAACCTTACAAGCGTAACTATTCCCAACAGTGTCACAAAGATTGAATCTTTTTCGTTTGATGAATGCACAAACCTTACCAGTATCAACATACCTAACAGTGTTACTACTATTTGCTCATATGCGTTTTGTGAATGTAAAAGCCTTACCAATATCACCATCCCCAATAGTGTGACAGAAATTAAATATGGAGCTTTTTATCTTTGCTCAAGCCTTACAAATGTCACAATCTCCAACAGTGTTAAAACTATTGAAAATGATACGTTTGAACGTTGCTCAAGCCTTACAAATGTCACAATCCCTAATGGCGTAACAACTATTGGAAGATATGTGTTTGCAGACTGCCAAAAACTAACAAGCGTAAAAATCCCTGCCAGTGTTACAAGGATTGAATCGCATGCGTTTGATGATTGTCCGAAGTTGACCGATATTTATTATTCCGGCGATCGAAATCAGTGGAATAAAATCTCTTTTTCACTTCCCGAGGATAGAAGGTTGCTGGAATCATTGAATGTGGTATTCGGCACTATAGCGAGCCAAATCTCAGAGAAAGAAAAATATGATTATATTGCAAAAAACCACCCGCGATACCTGGATAATAGCCCCTATAACAATTATCGAAACACTGCCCTAAGCATTTGTAACGATGCATTACAACATAATGATAATTCTTCTTCCAATACTCTGAAAGCGTTTGCGGAAGGCTTTGTCAACGGCGACAAAATCATCATCAAGGAGCTGTTTTCGAGGCTGGGAGTTGGTCAGTCTACTCAGGAGGAGTGGCTCGAGGAAAACACCCTTGATTTTATCAGCGAAATCAGCTCTTCCGAAAACTATATCGCCAGCAAATACGACAAGATTGCGAAAAAGTATAAGACCTTTAAAACGACCGTCAAGGCGATCGATCTTGTCGATACGGTTAGTTCCGAGATGAAAAAGGCTGAATTCATCAAAGAGCTTTCTGACAAATCCTCGATATTTGATAAGGCTCAGGTGGAGGAGCTAGCCGATAAGCTTTTCGAAAAGAAATCGGGTATCAAATTCTTTGATTTGGCGGATTATGCCGTTGATGTTGCGGATATCCTTTCGCTGTCTCTTCAAATGTTAGAAGTTGAAGAATCGGTTTTGCAGGACGTCATGAATAACATTGACACCGATTCTACGCTGTACAAGGGACTGAGCAAAAACCTGGTCAGCATGAGAAACGATCCGGTAGATTGGGTGATCAAAAAATATATTGACAGCATGGTGCTGGATAAAATGGTGGATCTTCTCGGTGAAATCAAAAATGGTTTTTTAAGCCTGACAAACGGCGGACTGGAAAAATCCCTCACGCTGAAAGTGGTATCTACCATCTCATCCATTCTCTATAAGTATGTTTGGAAGTACTCAAAAATAGACGATATCAACGGTGCGATTCAGGCTTATGATTTCCTCACCACGATACGTATCGCAAAAACGAATCTGCTAACTCAAATATTTAACTGTTATAATAACGGAACTGTTCCTTCGGATGAGCTTCTCAATAATTACTCTGATATGTTCTGTGTAGAAGAATCCGCAATGAAGCATTATGCCAAAACCTGCAAAAAGCTGGAGGAAAAGAATTCGAATCCTATCTATCTTTCTTCTCTTGAAGATTTCTGTGATACCTTGGACAATATCTATTCGTTCGATAATTACATTACTTGTTGTTATCAAGAGTTTAAGAATGATGTCAGTAGCGGGGAGGTTACCTGTAATCACGGTTTATACAACAAGCTGAAAACAGTTTCTCCTACCTGCACCGCAGGCGGTTATGATACTATGGCATGTGATATGTGCGGATACATATGGGATACCAACTACACCACTGCCTTAGGTCATTCGTACAGTAATACGGTGATATCCCCTTCTTGCACCGCACAGGGCTATACCAGACACATCTGTACGCGCTGTTCATCCTCGTATAACGACGCTTATGTTTCTGCGCTCGGACACAATTATACCAATACCGTTGTTCCGCCTACATGTACCGCACAGGGCTATACTACACACAGATGCACACGTTGTTCATCCTCGTATACCGACAGCTACGTTTCAGCGCTCGGACATAATTATACCAATACCGTTGTTCCGCCTACGTGTACTGCGCGTGGTTATACCACACACAGATGTACACGCTGTTCAAACTCTTATACTGACAGCTATGTAAACGCAACCGATCATCACGCAGACAGTACCATCGTAGTCTATCCGCCGTCCGTTGATCACGACGGATTGTCAAGAGCCAAATGCGCGGATTGCGGAACGACTATCCGGGAGGACGCCATCCCGTATCTTGCCATATCCGAAGCGGTGATATCCGAAAGTGCCCCTTACACGTTACAATATCGGCTACCAAAAGCAACGGCGCAGTCGGGCTATTCCGATTATCGTATTACCATAAGCTCTGCAACGACGGAAAAAACTGTCAGCGATTATGTTGTTGACGGCGACAGTCTTATATTTGCCTTTGATAATTTGACAAGGGAAGATTTATCAGGTATGGTGACCGCTGTTTTGAGCGCTAAGCTGTATGATACGGATTTCACAGGCGAAGCCTTTGCTTCTTCTTTTGTTTTACCAACCGAGCCTACCGAGGAACCTACCGAGAAACCTACCGAGGATCCCACCGAAGCGCCTTCTCAGGGTCCCGTCATCACTACTCAGCCCACCGATTGGTATGGCGAACTCGGTGAGACGACAAATGTTACCGTTGTCGCCCAGGGCGAAGAGCTGACCTATCAGTGGTATTATCGTAACGCAGGCATCAGCAAGTGGAGCAAGGCTGCCGATACCGACAACTGCTATAACATCCAGATGACTAACGCCCGCAACGGCAGAGAACTCTTCTGCCG
>CACYCD010000003.1 GCA_902772755.1 uncultured Ruminococcus sp. | reverse complement strand
GCAGTATTTGCCGTGTTGAGTGTGATTACTATGGTGATAAAAGTAAAATCCAAAAAAGAAAAACCCTATTCAATGTCTGAACTTCTTGAACAGGCATTTGCGAGATGATCCTTTTACAAAACAAACGGACGGTACAGCTTGTGCCGTCCGTTTGTTGCGTTTATTCACAATACACTAAATAAGTATAACTATCCTTTTATTTTTGAATAATATGCCTATTGAAAATAAAGGGTAAATATGGTAAAATGTATATGATCTTAATAAAAGCTTTTATTATAAATGCATGCAGTTGTATAAATTTTACAAATAATATACAACTGCTGTGCGGCAGCCAAGAGGCTTTCATATCGGAAGAACCGGTATGAAAGAAACGATTTGTCCTTAGGAGGGAACATTATGAAGATAAGTTGTAAGAAAATGACAGCTGTTATCCTCTCAATTATGATAGCAGTCAGTATGCTGTCCGTCCTGCCGGTGTCGGTGGGGGCAACGCCAATGAATTATTACGGTGACGGAACGGTATCCGAAGACGGTGATTATGTATATTGGATAGATGATACCGATGATACCGTAGATATAATTTATATCGGTTCTGAACCGACCGACCCCTATGATTTTGAAGTTACTGTACCGTCCGTGATCGATGGTCACAGAGTAAAAACATTTAAGGGATTTGATCCCTACTATTCTTCTTGTGTAAGAAAATTAACCTTATCCGAGGGAATTACTCAGATATCTTCCTATGCTTGTTTTTATGCCGGCTTGGAAGAGGTGACTATCCCCGGAAGTATTGAATCAATGGGTGATCATGCATTTGCAAATTGTGGAGTGCTGGAGAAAGTAAATATTTCCGAAGGTGTAACAGCAATAGGCAATGATACATTTGGCGGGTGCAGAAATTTAACTAACATAACTCTCCCCAACAGCTTAAAAACCATAGGCGAGCATGCATTTGCAGGGTGTGACAAATTAGCAAAAATAACCGTCCCCGATATCACAACAGAAACGGATGGTTATGCATTTGTTCCGGAAGATAATAAAACTGACATAACTCTCCCCAACGGCTTAACAGAAATAGGCGATTATGCATTTTGGAAATGCTGCTTCAGCGGTGTAGTGAGCAAGGATACTGACATAGGTTCTACAATTCCGGGCAAAGAATACCGTGATTGGGCACTTGTCCTGCCCAACAGCGTAGAAAAGATAGGTAAGTATGCTTTTTCCGAATGCGGAGGCGTATGGATAGTCGATATCCCCGACAGTGTAACATCACTGGGTGAAGGTGTATTTTCAGGCTGTTACGGTTTGCGTGACATAAAATTGGGCAGTGGCTTGACTGAAATTCCGAAGAACGCTTTTGCTGATTGTACCTATATTTGGTATATTAAGTTTGGCAATAACATCAAGTCGATCGGCGAAAATGCTTTCAGTGAGTTAATAGAGTATGAATATGATTCTGATTATGAGCCTTATGCAAGTGTGCCTATTCTGGAATTTTTCGGTTCTGCAGAGGATTACAACGACATAGAAAATGTTGAATGCTTGGACGGAAAAATCAAAAACAGGATGATGTATTGTCCGTGGCGTTCATCTTCAATTGATTATGATTATGACTATGTTGTTAATTGCAAGTCAAACACCGTCAGAGTTTTGTGGTTTAACAGATTTAATCCTCCCGGTGGCAACGCTGAAACTGAAGTTGTTGTTCCGTCACAGGTTGAAGGTCTGCCCGTAACTGAATTTGGTGTATCCTGCACTTATCAGGAAGAATATCGTTCCGGTTATGATTCTGGTTATGGTTATACTCATCTCTATACCGGTCCTACTGCTATAGATCTACGATTTGCTTTATCGAGGAAAGATATATTTAAGTCAAACTACAGTTCAGGAACAACAACTCACTATATTGTAGATTTTGATTTTGGTTATGATAATCGTGCCAAAAGCCTGACGATCCCCAACAGCGTAAAGAAAATATACCAGTCCATATATTTCTTGACGAAGGAGGGTGTGTATTTTAATGGTACATACGAGGAATGGAAGAATATAGATTTTTATTATTGTTATTCTGGTAGTGGACCTTATAGCCATTGTAAAATGGAAGATATTGATAATATTGGATATGGCGGTACGGGCTTTGGTGTTGTTCATTTCTCAGAACCTTATGTTTATGAGAATGACACCTATTCATACAAAATATACCCGAATGACACTGTTGAAATTCTTTCATACAAGGGCAGTGAAGAAAATATAAATATAAGTAGCGAACCTTTTTGTTGGGATTATTCGGGGTTTGTTCCAAGGGATTGCCGAGTAACTGCGTTAGCTTCAAAGGCATTCTATGACAACAGTACAGTTAAAAAAGTAGATGTTTCAGATTATTATTATCCGGACTTTATCAATACGATAGGTGACAGAGCCTTTGCTAACTGTGCAAGCCTTGAAGAAGTTGATTTAGGCTATACAAATATCCGTGAATTGAAGGAATATACCTTCTACAAATGCCCCAACCTGACTAATGTTACTTTGCCGAACACTATTGAAACAATAGGAAATGCAGCCTTCCGTGAATGTTCTTCTCTGACGAGCTTTACTATCCCCGAGAATGTGACAACGATAGCAACCTCGGCTTTCCGTGACTGTACAGCATTGAAGAGTATCACCGTTCCAAGGTCACTTAATAAGATAGCCGGTTATGCTTTCTATAATGATGCAGCTCTTACAACAATATATTACGAAGGCACACACGCTGAATGGAACGAGATTGAGATAAATCCCAACGGCAATGCAAGAACTAAGAGTGCGAAAAAATACTATACCTACGAAGAAGGCGGCGTGGTCTATACCTACAGCCTGACAAGTGCAGGTACAGTAAAAATTGAAGCATTCGAGGGAACAGAGGAAAACATCGTTATCCCGTCACAGATCTGCGGCTGCGATGTAACAAGTCTTGCTCCAAAGGCTTTCTATCAAAACGATACAGTAAAGAGTGTTACGATCCCGAATACAGTCACCGAAGTAGGACACAGAGCATTTACAAGCTGTGCAAATTTGGAAGAGGTCATTTTTGAAAACGGTTCTAATGTCAGTGTAATAAACGAGTATACCTTCTACAAATGCCCCAACCTGACTAATGTTACTTTGCCGGACACAATTGTAACAATAGGAAATGCTGCATTCCGTGAATGTTCTTCTCTGACAAGCTTTACTATCCCCGAGAACGTGACAACGATAGCAACCTCGGCTTTCCGTGACTGTACAGCATTGACGAGCATAACAATTCCAAAATCAGTTACTGAGATAGCCGGTTATGCTTTCTATAATGATGCAGCTCTGACAACAATATATTACACAGGCA
Source organism: uncultured Ruminococcus sp. (assembly GCA_902772755.1). Classification (GTDB taxonomy): domain Bacteria; phylum Bacillota; class Clostridia; order Oscillospirales; family Acutalibacteraceae; genus Ruminococcoides. Next base: position 8,964 of record CACYCD010000003.1, on the reverse strand, counting down.
CACACGCTGAATGGAACAATATCACTATAAATCCCAACGGCAATGCAAGAGCTAAAAGTGCTAAAAAATTCTATACCTACGCAAAGAGCGACAGCGAGGTCTACACCTACAGTTTGACAAGTACCGGTACAGTGAAAATTGAAACATTCGAGGGAACAGAGAAAAACGTTGTTATTCCGTCACAGATTTGCGGTTCCGATGTAGAAAAATTGGCATACCGTCTGTTCTACAAGAACAACACAATAGAGAGTGTCATTATTCCTGACACCGTAACCGAAACCGCATCAAGACTGTTTACCTACTGTCAGAATCTTAAAGAAGTAAACTTCGGAAATTCTCTTACGGTAATAAAGGAATGTATGTGTTACGCTTGTCCGAGTCTTACTACAGTAACCCTTCCTGCAAACGTTGAAAAACTGGAAACCACGGTTTTCCGTGAATGTACTGCATTGGAGAGCATTATAATTCCAAAATCACTCAAAGAGATAGCCTCGTATGCTTTCTATAAGGATAACGCTCTTACAGCAATATATTACGAAGGCACATCTGATGAGTGGAACAATATCACAATCAATGCCTCCGGCAATGCAAAGATCAAGGGTCCGAATAGTGCGACAAAATACTTTAACTACGCAGGCTGACAGGAACGATATCACAATCATACCCGTAAAACATAATTAAATCAGCGGTCACACCTCAAAGGTGTGGCCGCTCTTACGTGTAGGAATGTTCAAAATTGGCTGATATTTCTGTATCGGGGGCTTGTGACTGTATCAGTGATATGATATCATTTTCTATTCTGTCTCGATTTTTCTCGTCCTCAAAAGGTATAACCACATCAAAAATCAGCTTCACCTTGTCTGCATCTCTGTCAAGCCTGAAATCGTGGATACTGTAACAGGGATTGTACAGCTTGATCACGTCCTCTGTCAGCTCCTTATAGTGCGTCCTCAGCAGGTCGTCCGTGTCTACGGGGTCAATGTGTACGGAAAGCATTATGCCAAGCTCACACTGTACCCTCTTTTCGGCTGAATCGATTTTTTCGTGAATCGTCACAAGATCCACATCACAAGGTACTTCTGCATGGGCTGAGGCAATTATCTGATTGTGACCGTAGTTGTGTACAATGATGTCATGCACGCCGAGTATCAGCTCATCGGCGGTAATTATTTTTTCCAAGCGTTCGGTCAATTCCCTATCAGGAGCTTCACCAAGCAGGGGGTCGGTTATTTCTTTAAGAATTTTTATTCCCGATATCAGAATGATTACTGCCACCGCAAGCCCCACTGCACCGTCAAATATGCCGATGTCAAATGCCGAGGAGATCACCAGAGCCAGTACCGTTGCACCCGTCGCAAGACAGTCGTTCAGGCTGTCCTGCTTTACCGCCTTGAAATTAAGACTGCCCGTGTGCTTATAAAGCTTGTGGTTAAAATATGCCATAAAAAGCTTTATCGGGAATGATACGCCCAAAACTATCAAAAATATAGGTTCAAGCGTGAGTTTTTCGGGGGAGAAGATCTTTATCACCGATTCTTTTCCCAGCTCAAAGCCCATCAGCAGTATCAGAAATGCAACAGCAAGTCCCGAAATATATTCCGCACGTCCGTGCCCGAAGGGGTGTTCCTTGTCCATAGGCTTCCCCGATATCTTTGCTCCGATTATGGTCACAATGTTTGATGCTGCATCTGAAAGATTGTTTACGCCGTCCGCAGTGACCGAGATGGAATGACTCATACTCCCGACAATGAATTTTATCCCACACAAAAACAGGTTGAGCAGGATACCCACCGCACCGCTGAGTATTCCGCAAAGCTCGTACTCACCGATATTTTTAAATTTTTTCTTCAAAAGCTTTAAGATCCTGTCAGGCAAAATTATCACCGCTTTATATTATTATATGTATTCGCATTGAAAAAATGCCACTTTCGCAAGTGGCATTTGAATGTTATGAAGCTTAACCGTAGAATGAAAGATAAGTAACTCCGTTCTGCATCTTTACTCCCTTGTAGTATGCCAGCTCGGAAACCGTCACAAGCTGATATCCCTGCTTGTCAAGCAGCTTGCATATCTTTTTAACGGCAGCAGGGGTCGAATCCTGAATATCGTGCATAAGAACTATATCACCGTTGAGATTTTCATTCTTGTCAAATACCTTCTTTATGCACTGATATGTTGATTCGGAATTTTGTGTTTCCCAGTCACGTGTATCAATAGACCACTGGATAAGCGGCATATTGCTCTCGTTGACATATACATCACAGCTTATTCCGCCCGGGCATCTGAACAATGTGGGATATGCACCCGTTACCTTATGAATGACATCGTTTGCTTTTTTAAGCTCCATACGTTGCTGCTTTTCAGAAAGATTTACGGCATAGCCGTGATCCCATGAGTGACTGCCTATCTCGTGACCTGCCTCATATTCAAGCTTCAGTGTTTCAGGTTCTTTTGCAACACGTGTGCCAACAACAAAAAATGTTGCTCTCGCATCGTATTTTGCAAGTGTATCGAGAATACTCTTTGTATTCTTCTTGTAAGGACCGTCATCAAAGGTGAGTGCCACCATCGGACGGGCAGGGTCAAGATGTGTACGTATCTTACTGAGATTGTTATTCACAGTGATCTCACACTCTGACGAGATATTGTTGAACAGAGTACAGGTGACTGTTGCTTTGCCGTTTTTAAGCCCTTCAACATTGCCAAAGCTGTCAACCGTCAGCACGTCCTCATCATCGCTTTCATAAGTTCGGCTGTAGGCACCGTAGCCGTCCTCAAAGTCACAGCTCAGCTTCACGGGACTGCCCTGTCCAATATTCAGCTTTCCGCCGTTAAGCGAAAATTTTATCGGTGTTTTCAAAACACGGAGCTTGAGCTTTGCCTCGGTATTGTTATAGGCGGTCACGGTGATGGTTGTCTTTCCATAGTCAACAGGAGTAACCAGACCGTCACTGTTTATCACTGCTACCTTCTTATTTGCACTCTTAAAGCTGAACGCATCTGAATTGAAGCCCTGTACATTCAGCGGATGAATTTTAAAGCTTTCGCTGACAGCGGCATCGATCGATTCGGGCAAATCCAGCTCGTCGGGAGCTTCCTTAACAGTGATGTCACAGTATGCGGTTTTTCCGTTGTCTGTTGTGGCTTTGACAGTACATTCGCCAACACCGTTGGCTTTCAGCTTGTTGTCAGCCGTGACTTCAACGATTTCCTCATCAGTGGAGCTGATCCTATACTCGTCTGTGCAGTCACCGGGTATCAGAGTGAGCTTAGGGCTGTACTCCTGCTCCTCGCCCAATACCAGCGTTTCGGTTGAAAAGCTTATGCTTGAAGCGTGTATCGGCAGAATAAGCCTGCGTATCTCGGTGTAAGCATCATATCCCATAAGCGTAAGCCCAGCCAGAGCTACCGACGATGCCGCAACCAATACTATCAGTATTCCCAGCAGCACATTGACAAATGTATGTTTTTTCTTTCTTGTGTGTTTTCTCTTTCCATTTTTTGACATTATACTTCCCTCTTGTGTATAATTTGACAATCATATTATATCACATATTAAAGAGATTACAAGCACCTGTCAAAAAAAAGAACAATATTATTTTTCCAAATACAAAAACGGAACTTCCCCAAAAGGAGAAGTCCCTAAAAAAATCGATTATGCGAAGCTGTCTAGGTCAAAGTCAGCTTCTTTGTTGTCGCACGGAACGAACTCGACCTGCAAGACATTTCTGGAAACAGCATTGATCATCTTGCGGAATTTTTTGAAATCGTCATCGTTAAAATCCTTCATCACCTGCTCCATAAGGAAATACAGGCTTTGCTTCTGCTTTTTGATGACGTGATCGGCACCGTCTGAAATACTGATCCTGAGAATGCGTCTGTCGTTTTCGTCATTTGATGTTGTAATGTAACCCTTTTGCCTGAGTGTTTCGACCTCACGAGAAACAAGCCCCTTGCTTACATCAACAGAGTCAGCCAACTCGCTTACTGTATTGCGTTCCGGATAGTACTTGAGTGAGTTTAAAATCTCCATTCCGCAAACGCTGAGATCTTCATCAGCCACAGAGAGCTTGCTGAATTTTTTGTAGCTGTTTATAACAGCTCTGGCAGTTTTTACCAGCTCTACGCCGGTATCGTGCAAAATCCTTTCATCCATAAATTTCCCCCTAAAACAATAGATAAATAAAATGGTTACCTATGTAGATATATAATACCATCTAAGATAATATTTGTCAATAGTTTTTAGATAAAAAATAAATGAATAAGATAAAATATTTCTCGATTTTTAAATAGTCAACAAAAATCGAGAAACAAAGAAAAGATTTGTATTTTAATTGCACAAAAATATCATTTGTCTATGCGTGTGCAGGTTTGGCTGCTTTAGGCTTGTTTTTGGCTTTCTTGAAGTGCTGTTTTTTTGTCGGTATTTTTTTGATCAAAAGAGCCTTCAGTCCCGGTTCGACCTCATCCTTTTCCAGCAGGATACCGTTGCTTTCGGTGGTATATATATAGTAATAGCTCGTGTCCTCATATATGCCGAAAAGCTTGGAGTATTCAAAGCTGTCATCACCGCTGATTATTGCGTCCTCAGTAAAGGTATACTCAACCTCAAGATCCTCCATAGGATCATCGGTTTTTGAAGGAGCTATATAGTAGATGTATGTCACCAGCAATGCTCCGATAATCGAGATAAGAGGGTAAACGACCGTTGTAAAGGTCAGTTCAAACCGTCCCGTATAAATAAATGAGCAAGCCACGACCACAACGCACATAATGTACAGCACGATCGGTTTTAGGAAAGAATCCTTGGTAAGCGTAAATTTTTTGAAGTCTATCAGAGCTTCACGTGTATAAACTGTCGAAATTTTATAATCCATTATCATTCACCCAGTACAGTATATCACAAATTTCAGAGTTTATCAATGCTTTTTATGAAAAACAGTTGAGAATAAAAAATTTTTAAAAAAGGCTTGACAAACAGAAAATATGTGGTATAATAAAACACGTTGTTGAGAAACAACAGGCATAAATATCGCAGGGTAGAGCAGTTTGGTAGCTCGTCGGGCTCATAACCCGGAGGTCGTTGGTTCAAATCCGGCCCCTGCATCCACCAACTCCGCTGAATCAAGGTCAGCGGAGTTTTTTTCAATATGATTCGGAGGCGTGTACTTGTGAAAAATTATGATCTCATAGCACTTGATATGGACGGTACTCTGTGCGATGACAATAAGGTTATACCGCAGGAAAATATCACAGCTATCATAGAAATGCAGAAAATGGGGAAAACCGTTGCCGTGGCGACCGGCAGACCCGAGAGCGGTATCCTGCCCTATATAAAAGCCCTGGAGCTTGAAAAATACGGCGGATATGTTTTGTCCTACAACGGCGGAAGAATATTTGATGTGAAAAACAATAAGGTACTGCACAATGTTTTGTTTGATAAAAAATTCACCGAAATGATTATGGACGATGTCAAGGGAAGTACAATAACTGTGACCTCTCCGCTGGATACCAAGGTGGTGGCAGGCAATGCACTAAATCCGTATTCAAAAATCGAAGCGAATGTGGTTGGACTGCCGTTCTTTTTTCACGAGGATTTTCTGAGTTTGGATATCCCGATGAACAAGCTGCTGCTGATAGACTGCCCCGAATCAATTTCACACTGGTATCATATATTAAAAGAAAAATATGAGCCACAGGTAAACGTCTTTCTCAGTGAGGCTATATTTATGGAAATAACACCATCGGGCATCAACAAGGGAAGCGGACTGAAAGCACTGGCACAAATCACCGGAATACCCACAAAAAGAATGATAGCCATGGGCGACAGCTTCAATGATATCGAAATGCTTCAAACGGCAGGGCTTGGGGTCGCCATGGCAAACAGCAAGCCGGGAGTGGGGGAGTATGCCGATGAGATCACCCTGAGCAACAACGAATGCGGCGTTGCGGAAATAATAAGAAAATATGTACTGAATATGTAATTTTTGATTGTTTATTAATATATAATTCATATCTTAGGAAATATAGCTAAAAGAACTCGGAAAAGATTGTTAATATAAACCTTTCTAAAATTCTAATACAGAAAATAAATCAAGCGTTTTTTATTTATAATTGTAATATAAGTATTGAAATCTTTTAGAGGGAGATTATCAAAATGAAAAAGTTTACAGCAATCATAATGGTGCTTGCACTTGCTGTTTCTATCGCCTCCGTTTCGGTATCGGCGGTTCAGTCACAGGCAAATGCTCAGGGTGCCAAAGCAGACGTAAGCGAAAGCTCGGCTTCGGGTATTACGGTGCATTATTATACTGAAAAGGGTACTCCCAATGTTTACTATTGGAACTCCCTTCCTCAGAATATTTCAACCGAATATCCCGGTCCGGCTATGACCTCGGAGGGCAGCAACTGGTATTCATACACCTTCCCGAATGTCACAAAAATCAATATGCTTTTTGTGGATAAGGACGGAACCCAGAGTGCAGAGCTTACCAGGGAAAATTCACCGCAGAGCGAGTGGTTCTACAAGGGCAATCGCTGGAGAAAGAACAGGGATGATATAGTAGTTGACAGAACCGATCTTCGTGAGGATTCCATCTACTTTGTAATTACCACACGTTTCTATGACGGCGACAAGAGCAACAATGTTCACTGTTGGGATGACGGCACAGCCAACAACCCCGAAACAGACCCCGCATGGAGAGGCGACTTCAAAGGTCTTATCCAGCGTCTTGATTACATAAAGGCTCTCGGCTTCTCAGCGATATGGATCACTCCTGTAGTTGAGAATGCTTCCGGCTATGACTACCACGGCTACCATGCTATGAACTTTGCAAAGGTCGATCCCAGATATGAGTCAAGTGATACAGACTATCAGACTCTTATTGATGCAGCTCATGAAAAGGGTATGAAGATCATACAGGACGTTGTTTGGAATCACTCGGGTAACTTCGGTGAGGCACAGCTCTGTCCTATGTTCACAAAGGATTACAGCAACCTTGCTTCCGGTGACTGTATGAAGGTTATCCCCGGCTCAGAGCTTGATAAGTCATATCCCGGCTATACGGGACTCAAGCCCGGAGATCAGTTCCAGGCAAGACTTGACATAATGAAGGACCTCAAAAATGCAGGTCACGACAGCAAGGAAACCTACCACAGAGAGAGAAATATGGGCTACGGCACAGAGCTTGAGCAGCAGGGTTCAATGGCAGGTGACTGCGTTGATATCAACACAGAGAATCCTGAAGTAGCCAATTACATCAATGATGCCTATACACAGTATGTTGATATGGGAGTTGACTCCTTCCGTCTTGATACTGAAAAGCACATCAACCGCTGGACACTCAACAGTGCATATTTCCCGGCATATTCCAAGTATGAGAACTTCTACATCTTCGGTGAAGTTTGTGCAAGATGGAGCGAGTTCATCAACGAGGGCGGTGCATCCGACTCTCCGTTCTTCTACACATGGGCAGAAACAGAGAGCGAGTGGAAGGGCAACTGGGGAACAGGCTTCTCCTCTTGGTCAACCAACAATGAGCTTTCAAAGAAGCACTATCAGACACATATGTTCAAGAGTGCAAGCCAGCTTGAGAAGAGCAGCAATGCTTTGCTCAATGGTGTTGAGTATCATACACCCGACTACAGCAAGTCAAACGGCACAGGCGTAATTGACTTTACAATGCACTGGAACTTCTACACAGCAGGCGGTGCCTTCGGCACAGCTCAGGGTGAAGATCCCTACTTCAACGACTCAACATGGAATGTTACTTATGTTGACTCACACGACTATGCTCCTAATGACTGTCAGGATGTTCGTTACAACGGCGGTACTTCTGCATGGGCAGAGAATATGGATCTTATGTTCACATTCAGAGGAATCCCCTGTATCTACTACGGCTCAGAGGTTGAGTTTAAGAAGGGTGAAAAGATCGATGTAGGTCCCAACGCTCCTCTTTCAAAGACAGGTCGTGCATACTTCGGCGATTACCTCGAAGGCAGCATCTCGGCATCTGACTTTGGTAAATACACAGCCAGCGGCAAAGTAAACGAAACAATGAACGCAACACTTGCACAGCACGTTAGAAAGCTCAATATGATCAGAAGAGCTGTTCCTGCACTCCAGAAGGGTCAGTATACAACATCTAACGTGAGCGGTGGCAATATGGCATTCACACGCCGTTATAAAGACGGTGGCGTTGACAGCGTAGCTTGCGTAGCTATCTCAGGCGGTGCAACATTCAACAACCTCCCCAACGGCAGGTATGTTGATGCCGTAACAGGCGATGTCAAGAACGTAAGTGGAGGTACACTCAGCGTTTCTTCGATCGGTCAGGGCAATATGAGAGTATACGTTCTCAACGGTCCCGGCAAAATCGGCGACGGAAGCTCCTACCTCAAGTAATAACTGCAAATAATAACAAAATAACCACAACGGAGGGCAATAAACAGCCCTCCGTTTTTTGGGTTGGATCGTTGCAGATTTAATCGACGGACGACAGAAGCTTTCAGGTAATTATAGAAATATAACAGGAAATTGCGGACAGCATATTTAGTGAAGTACTTTTTTCAGACCTCAAAATTTTGTGCATAGTTTTAAAAAAGATACAGTCATTTCAAATAAAGTTCTACTTGTTTATGTATGTTATTTTTTGGCGGATAGTAGTATAATATAATATAGAAAAGGAAAATTTCGGATGAAGGATTTGTATAAGAAGGTTCATTGTCGAAATAGACAGAATATGGGTAGGTTTTGGTACTGTGTCAAATTTGTCGATAAAATGCGAATAATTGATATATAAACATTTTATAGATATTTGATTTAGATATTATTTATTCACCGGCAAAGAACATTATGCAGGTTGGGGAACAAGCTCCTTCATTTTTATAGGTGGGCAGGGTTGTTGATTTTTCATAATCGCTAACTGTTTTGATGATGTTTTTATGGTATTTCTGCAATTTTCT
>CACYCD010000002.1 GCA_902772755.1 uncultured Ruminococcus sp. | reverse complement strand
CGACGGTCTGTATAACGAGAGCGACTTTATGGGCTTGCTGAAAAACAGCATTGACGAGTACGACTACCTCATCGACAAATACGACGTTGCCAAAGCAGCCTAGCCCGTTAATAACAAAATAAAAAATCTCCCCCGACACAATTTTAACAAGGAATGTGTCGGGGGATAATATATGTCTGTTGAAAAAATCGAGCCGCTAAAATAAGGGGGTATGGCAATGTATATCATAGACGGTATAGCCTATGCAGGCGAGCAGGTGCCTGAAATTTCCGTTTGCGGAGTGCGTCCGCTTCAAAACTACAGGCTATGGATACGTTTTAGCAACGGCGAACAAAAAGTATATGATTTCAAACCGCTTCTGAACAAACCTGCTTTTGCTCCGCTTAAAGCTGTCGACCTGTTCAACTCCGTGTATATAGACTACGGTGTGACGGTATGGCAAAACGGAGATATCGATATCTCACCGCAGGAGCTGTACAAAAACGGAATTGCAGTAAAAAGTGCAGAAACAGCATAAACCAAGGCTTGTTTGAAAAACATCCGCTGTAGGCGATTTGTCATTTTCAAACAAGCCTTGACATTACTCTGCTTCGTATTCGTAGTGTTCGGAGTTTAGGTCGAGTCCCCAGCCGTAGTACCACTGTCCGCTGATTTTGATGAAGTACTGGGTTTCGGTTTGGAAGTCGATATCGTCTATATAATCATCGGTGGAATAGTTGGTGTATTTGTAGTCAACGACAGCCTCGGCGACTTGTTCAACCTTTAGCTTTGCTTCAAAATTTTCAAGGAGATCCTGTTCGATCTCTTTCTTTTTTTCTGTTGTAACGTCCTTTACCGACTGCACCTTGTACTCGGTGTCACAGGTGTAAAAGTAGTCACGAATGCACTGCTTCAGCTCGTCAAGTGAAGTAAAGCCGTTTTCGCTGTTGTAATAGTATTCGGGGTACTTGACAAGCTCGTCCTCCAGAGCGTTTGTCTTGTCGGCTTTGGCTATGGCGGCAATGCAGTCGGAGATATCCTTTTTTAGCTGTTCATTGTCTGTTTCTTTGACAGCCTGTGTGGTTTGCATTGTCGTGACGGTGCTGTCCGTCTTGTCGGAGTCACAGCCGGCACAAGCCGATATCACCACGGCGACGGTCAGCAGGAGCAAATATTTTTTCATAATCCACCTAAATCAGCTTTCTGATCTTTTCTTTAAAATTTTCTACCTTGTCGGAATAGCGGTCAACGATGTACTTGTTAGCCTCGTTTTCCTCCTTGTCGGGGAGCGGTGTCAGCTTGGACGCTTCTGCACCGTACCTGCGTTCTATCGCACGGCTGAGGAGGTAATCGCAGAGCTGAGGATTTTTCGGCAGCAGAGGTCCGTGAAGATATGTGCCTATCACATTTTTGTACACAACTCCCTCATAGCCCGATTTTCCGTCATTTCCCTTGCCGTAAATGACCTTGCCCAGCGGTTTGTTGTTGTTTATGTGAGTTCTTCCTCCGTGGTTTTCAAAACCGACTATCGGCATTTCAAATAGGTCACTCTGCAAAAAGATGTTGTTTATAAGTCTGCCCTTCTCCTGAACGGTATAGATATCCACTATATCCAGCCCTTCTATCCTGCCGTTGTCGGTCTCGTAGTATTTTCCAAGTAGCTGATAGCCGCCGCAGATGGCGATCACCACACCGCCGTTTTCAACATAAGCCTTGAAGCTGTCCTTGATCTCCTTTAGGCGGTTGCAGACTATCATCTGCTCACGGTCAGAGCCGCCGCCCAGCAGTACGATATCAAGGACCGAAAAATCTATCCTGTCATCTATGCCAAAGGCTTTCACCTCGGCTTCTATCCCTCTCCAGCGAAGTCTTTGCACCATACATTGGATATTTCCCCTGTCGCCGTAGAGGTTGAGCAGGTCGGGGAATAGGTGTCCTATGGTAATTTTCATCACTGCTCACCCTCCATTCTCTTCAATATATTTCTTGTGCTGTACAGACCCGTGTAATTTACCAGCACATAGAGGTTCTTAACTCCGTTTTGGAGCTTGTTTCTTATAGCTTTCTCTACGCTTGGTTCAAGCTCTGAGGAAATATCAACGTATTTCAGCCTTAATCTCATATCCTGACAGCGTATTCCGCAGACTGTAATTGATTTGATGCTGTCCTCGCCGAAGCGGTCAAAGTCAACGTCCCACAGCCACGACACATCGTTTCCGTCCTGGTCACGGTCGTTGATAAGAATTATTATATCCTTGTCACGGGTGTCAGCCATAACTGCGTTTATATTCTGATTGAAGCCTGCGGGGTTTTTGGCGAGGTTAAGCTCGATATCCGTACCCTGTATTTTAAAATGTTCACTGCGTCCGTTTTCGGGGGTGAAGCGGTCAAGCATAGTCTGGAAGCCCTCCATATCCACACCCGAATGAGCGGCGGCAGTGTACACTGCAAGAATGTTGTAGATGTTGTAAAATCCCTTGTAATTGGCACTTATCCGCCTGTTTTCGACCGTAAAAGCGAGGTGGTCACCGCACTCTATCCCCGTGGCAGGGTAGTCGATATGCGGACGGCTAAAGCCACATTCGGGACAGCGGTAGTCACCCAGCTGGCTGTAGTGATAGTAGCTGTAGTGCATTTTTGCACCGCACATCGCACAGAAGCGACCCTCACGTATTTCGGAATTTTCATCTGCATCAAAAACCTTTTCGCTTATGCCGTAGGTGATAAAGCTGTTACCGCTCCGCTTGGCAAGCGATACCGACAGCGGATCGTCACCGTTGATGACGAGCGTCATCTTGGGAGCCATTTTGATGGATTCGCTGAGGATCTTTATTGTGATGTCGATTTCTCCGTAGCGGTCAAGCTGGTCACGAAAGATGTTTGTCAGTATCATATAGTCGGGCTTTAGGGTGGGAAGCACCCTCTTTGTAGAAGCCTCGTCTATTTCGATGCAGGCATAGTCTGCGTCAAGGTCACAGCTTTTGTCGGTTGCAAGCACGAACGCCGACACAACGCCGTTGAGCATATTTGAGCCTGTGCGGTTGCAGATGACCTTTTTGCCGTTGTTTATAAGAGCGGTGCAGAGCATATTGTTTGTGGTGGTTTTTCCGTTTGTTCCGCAGACGATGTATACCTTCTCACGAACCTGATCGGAAAGAAGCTTCAGAATATTGGGTTCGATTTTTCTGGCTATAAGTCCTGCCCAGGTAACGCCCTGTCGCCCCATCTTCAAACAGAGGGAAGCCACAAGCTTTGCTGTCTTTATTGCGATTTTTCCACGTAAATTCATATATTCCCTTCTCAATAATTTATTTAGAAATGCTTATAGTTTAATTATATCGTAGATTTGCCTGCAACGCAAGTATAATTTATGTGTAGCTCCGAAAACACTGCGGAGCTGTGAAGTGCAGATTTGTCGCTTCTGCACAATTTAAGAAAGTATATGCAGTGAAACTTCTGTTTTACAAATATATTTTTCTGTGATATAATAAAAAGAAAATATTCTGTTTTTCGGGATAATTATGGGAGATGTTAGTTATGAGGATAAAAAAACTGCTTTTGATTATGACTGTAGCGGCTCTGCTCACCGGTGCTGTTGCCGCCAACGTATATGCAGATGAATTTGACGAGGATTCCACGCCCGACACAGCTATATCAGCGACTTGGGACGAGTCAAGCTGGGACGAAGCAAGTTGGGATCAAGCCAGTTGGGACAAAGCTTTCAACAGCGCGGGCTACGCAAGAACCTCACCCCAAACAGGAGCAGGCACAACCGCAGCAGTGATACTAGCCTGTGCAGGCTTTGCCGGTGCAGGAATCGGAGCCTCCAAGTTCAAGAAGTAATAATAACAACCGACCTCGGATTTTCTTTGGTCGGTTGTATTTATTTTTCCGTATAATTTTTTGTAGACTTTTTGAGATGTTTATGTTATAAT
>CACYCD010000001.1 GCA_902772755.1 uncultured Ruminococcus sp. | reverse complement strand
GCATCCTTGACCTTCTGGGCTTCGTCTGCGATCTCGTCCTTGTACTGCTCGATAAATTCCTTGTAGGTCTCCCTAGCAAAGAGGATATCGGGATCTTCGGTTTCCGAATAGGCGTCAGCCTCGGCAAGCAGTTCCTCGGAGAACTTCATCTTACGCATCTGAGCCTTTGCCATATACTCGGCATTACCGCCCAGCATAATATCGGTACCACGTCCTGCCATATTTGTGGCAATGGTAACTGCACCGTACTTACCTGCCTGAGCGACTATCTCGGCTTCCTTGTCGTGGTGCTTTGCGTTGAGGACGTTGTGCTTTATGCCACGTTTTTTCAGCATTTTTGACAACAGCTCTGACTTTTCGATGGAAACAGTACCCACAAGCACGGGCTGTCCCTTTTCGTTGAACTTGATAATATCTTCAATGATAGCATTGTACTTGCCCTGTTCCGTGGGGAAGATGAGGTCGGGGAGATCCTCACGCAGCAGAGGTTTGTTTGTGGGGACTTCCACAACGTCAAGCTGATAGATCTCCTGGAACTCCTGTTCCTCGGTGAGGGCAGTACCCGTCATACCTGAGAGCTTTTTGTACAGACGGAAGTAGTTCTGGAAGGTTATTGTGGCAAGCGTCTTGCTTTCGTTTTGAACCTCAACACCCTCTTTTGCCTCGATAGCCTGATGCAGACCCTCGTTGTAGCGTCTGCCTATCATCTGTCTGCCCGTGAACTCGTCAACGATTATGATCTCACCGTCTTTTACGATGTAGTCAACTTCATTTTTCATTACGCCGTTGGCTTTGATAGCCTGATTGACGTGATGCTGGATCGTGAGGTTTTCGGGGTCGGTGAGGTTTTCAAGGTGGAAGAACTCCTCTGCTTTCTTAACACCCAGCTGTGTGAGGGTAGCAGTCTTAGCCTTTTCGTCAACTATGTAGTCGATCTTGTTTTCGGCATAGAAGTCCTCCATATCCTCCTTGGTGTCAACCTCGGTGAATACGTGCTTTTTGAGTGTCTTTGCAAGAGCGTCTGCCCTTGCGTAGAGGTCGGTGGACTTGTCGCCCTGACCCGAAATGATAAGCGGTGTTCTGGCTTCATCAATGAGGATAGAGTCTACCTCGTCCACGATTGCGAAGGCATGACCACGCTGTACCTTATTTTCCTTGTAAACTACCATATTGTCACGCAGGTAGTCAAAGCCGAGCTGGTTGTTTGTGCCGTATGTAATGTCACAGGCATACATCTTTTGCCTGGTATCGTTTTCCATTTCCTGAGTGATAAGTCCAACGGTAAGACCGAGGTACTTATAAACCTTGCCCATCCACTCGCTGTCACGTGTGGCAAGATAGTCATTGACGGTTACAACATGCACGCCGTCACCCGTGAGTGCGTTGAGGTATGCCGGAAGAGTAGCCACGAGGGTTTTACCTTCACCGGTTTTCATTTCTGCGATTCTTCCCTGATGAAGAATGATACCGCCCGTTACCTGAACGGGGAAGTGCTTCATACCCAGCACACGCCACGATGCCTCACGGCAGGTAGCAAAAGCTTCGGGGAGGATATCATCGGTAGTTTCACCGTTTGCAAGTCTTTCCTTGAGGATATTTGTCTGATTTTTCAGCTCCTCCTCAGTCATAGCGGCATACTGCTCTTCAAGAGCAAGAACCTTTTCAGTAATGGGCTGAACCCTCTTCAATTCCTTTTTGCTGTAGGAACCGAATATTTTTTTGAGTATATTCATAAGAATCAATCCTTTTCATTCGCATACAAAAATATAATTGCAGATCATTTTTCCGCATCCATACACGCCTGCAAGGCAAGTGAGGCGATTGGCTGTGCGTAAGTAGCACCGTAGCCGTCAACATTAGTCACAACCACCGCAAAGGCATAGGGGTGTTCTGTGCTTTTACAGTATCCGACTATCCAGGCATTGTTGCGGTTGGTGCGTTCTCCGTTGCCCTGAAGAACTATCTCGCCCGTGCCTGTCTTTGCGGCGACCTCCAGCTCGGAATTGAACACGCCTTCTCCGTAGAAGGCGGTGACATTTCTACGCATCATATCACCCAGCTTTTCGGCAACGGTCTGATCCATCATCTGCTTGCCCTTACCTCCGCCAATGGCTATGCTGACCCTTGAAAGCAGGTCTGAGCCACTGTCAATCAGGCGAGGCATAACGGGCTTGCCCCCGTTCGCTATGGCAGAGCAGATAACAGCCATCTGCATCGGGTTGACAAGATCGGTGAACTGACCCACACCCGACCACGCAAGCTGGTTCATATCTGCGTCCTTGACATCATAATGACCTTTTTTTACGGTAATATCGCCTATTGAAATGTTGGTGTTTATCCCCATATCCTCTGCAACCTTGGTCATTTTGTCTGCACCCAGCTCATCAGCCAGCTCTGCAAACACGATGTTGCAGGAATTTCCCAACGCATCGGAAAGAGTTTCCGTGCCGTGGGCGTAGCCGTCATTGCAGTGTACCTGAGCGGATTTTCCTGTTCCGCCGACGTTTTTAACGCCCTCGCAGTACCACTGTCTTGTGTCTATGTCATCAATATATTTCAGAGCTGCCGCAGCAGTTACCAGCTTGAATACAGAGCCGGGAGTATAGGAGCTGCCGACAACGTTGTCCACATAAACACCCTCGTACTTGTCCTCGTTTTCCTCGGTGATCGTTGGCGGAGCGTTGGGGTCGTAGGCAGGTGTAGAAACATCGCAGAGTATCTCTCCGGTATCGTAATTGTAGATTATGCAGGCACCGTTCTGCCCGTTAAAGGCTTCATAGACCTTTTTGCAGACATCTGCATCAACAGTCAGCTTGATATCGGACTTGCTTTTGAGCGAGGTCGGCAGACCCAGCCCCCAGACAAAGCTGTAACCCGTGAGCTTAGTGCGGTAGAGTGTCTGCATCGAGGTGCCGATGTTTACACTGTCATCGCCCACAACGTGGAGAAGGGCTCTGCGGACGTTCTCGTCCTCGTGATAAACACGCTGACCGCCGACCGACCTTGCAAGCACAGTGCCGTTTCTGTCCATAATTGAGCCGGCACGTGTAAGCCCTCCCTCAGAGAGGATATGATTGTTGTAGGGCATATTTATCCAGCTGTTATGCTCCGTGACAATGCGGTAGGAAAGATAGCCTGCTCCGCCTGCGATAAGCACAACAACGACCATAACCATCATACTTCTGCGTAAGGTACGTTTCACAGCTATTTTCCCTCCTCTTATATCAAGCTCTCTTCTGTGAATATGTTCTTTCGTCAGCTGCCTTGATAAAGGCAAGCAGTCCCCAGCAGGCTATCATTGAAGAACCGCCTGCGGAAACAAACGGGAATGTAACACCCGTCATCGGTAAAATATCTGTTGAACCCAGCACATTCAGTGCCGTCTGTACTATCAAAAGACCTGCCGCACACACAGCGGAGATCGAATAGAAGGTGCTTCTGCTCCTTGTGGCGATATCCTTTGCATATATAGGCAAAAGCAGGATCGCACCAAATAGGATAAAGCCCACCAAAATACCCAGCTCCTCACAGACTATGCCAAACACAAGGTCACTCTCCGAGGCAAAGAGGTATTTTAAATAGCCGTTGCCTATGCCAACACCGAACAGTCCGCCCGAGGCGGTATAGGTCAGCACTCTCGACATCTGAAAACCAACGTTGTTCGGGTCTTCCAGAGAATGACCCACAACGGAAAAACGCTTTGCGATGTAGGGCTTTAGCTTGACTATGGACGCACCGCCCACGCTCGCCGTAATAAGTGCGGCAAGAACCGTCTTGATATCGCCCGATCGCATAAATGCAACAAACAAAAATGTAGAAAAGAAGATAAGCCCTGTTCCGAAGTCGCCCATAAGGGCAAGCTCGCCCACGCAGATTGCCGAAAAGATGATAAACTCCAGCTTGTTGTGGCTTGTCATAAGAGCGTCAAGCGTACCTGCACCCACAAGTATATAGAGTATCTTTACAAATTCCGAGGGCTGAACGGATATGCCGCCAATGGATATCCAGTTTGCCGCACCGTACTGCACACTGCCGAATACAAGATTGACGCCCAGCAGTCCTATTGCGGCTATCATTCCCCAGTATCTGAAACGCTGAACAAAGTCGGGATTTTCAAGCAGCTTTACAATTATAATAAAGCCGATGATACCCACTATCGCCGTGACGATGTGCATGATCGCCATTTTGTCGGACTGCCGTACCTGGAGCATAAGCCCCGTACCGGTGAGGAACAGCCCAAGTGCTTCAAGCTCAAAGTTCGTTCTTTTCATCACAACGGTACTCAGGAAGAACACCGTCCAGCTTATCGCCGTAAATACACCGCAGTAGATGAACGGAGTGATGTCATTGTGGTAGTAGTCCCACGTTGCTTCCACTCCCATAAGCACATGAAATATGGTTATCAGTATCATGAGCTTGTACTGTTGCATAGAGGCTTTGTTGCTCACTTTTTTCAAAAAGCGGTTTGAGCGTATCTCGCCGTCAAAGGAATCGCCTCTCTGTACGGAAAAGTATGTACTGCCTATGCGAAGCTCATCGCCGATAAGCACCATCGTTCGGTATTTTGAAGAATCGTCAACCGCTCTGAGTCCGTTTTTTATATTCTTTTTTGTATCGCTGATAAGGTTTTTTATAAAGCTGTTCTCGGCTGTACTCACGTTTGAAAGCACACGGTCGCCGTTTACAAACGTTCCGCTTTTGCTTCCGACATCGGTTATCATCCAGCCCTCCTGCCGTCTTAGCAGGACGCAGTGATTTCTTGACACAGCAGGGTCGTCCACCCTGATGTCACTGCCTCGGCTTCTGCCCAGGGAGTTCTCCCAGAACAGCACGGGGATCTTCTCTCCCGTCTGAAGGTTTTTGAGCGTGAGCAAGGGTTTTTGAGGTCGCCTGTGCCTCCGCATAGACGCAAACACAGCGTAAACAATGACAGCCGCATACAGCGGAAGTATGACCCTGACTGCCACAACACCTGCATCAAGTAACCATTGCATAAGCTCACCTCCGAAAATCGATTTATACAGATTTTTATTATATCACCTTTTTTGCGGATTGTCAAACCTCATTGGACGCAAGTCTGACCTGATTTTGTCTTTCTATATATAATAGCTCCGCAACCGACATTTTTCTAATTATGTTGCTCACGGTAGCAAAGAGACCGCTTGTTTGTGTGTAGTCGGCAGGGTAGATAAAATCCACTCTGTCACGCAGAAGGAGGTCCTTTACCTTGCTGTCGGGTGTACCGTTGTATACCGCTATCGAGACACCTCCGTAGGACTTCATCATCTTCATACAGGGAACATCCGAGAGTCCGTCACCGATGTAGATCATATTGCAAAAGGGTATACGCTTGCAGCTGTCGGGCATAGAGCGGTTGAGATCCTCATCATTTGACACATCAAGCACACCCTTGTTTATGCGGTAGACGAATTGGGTCTTGTTGGTGTAGTTGACTGCCGTTTTCGGGAATACGGCACAGGAGTTTTTGTCATAGACAAACTCACAGCCGTATATCTTTTTGAAGTGTCTGCTTATTGAAGTACCCTCGATGATCTCCTTCAAGCCCGAGGAGATTATGTAATGCTCTATCTCTACACCGTTTTCTTCACCGAATTTATTTATCAGGTCAAACCAGCCCTCCACCCCGGGGAAAAACTCTATCTCCGCACCCTGACTTACCAGAGCCTCACGGGTGAGCGGTCGTCCGAGCCGTCGGCACTCTGTCAGCATGGTGTACATATAGGCGAGAGTGGAATCCATCTCCAGCATAGAGCCGTTGTCATTCGCTCTGCTCCAAAACTCCGAGGGAGTCATACCCAGGGACGGGATAAACGCATATTCCTGCATATCCCGTGTAGAGAGCGTCTTGTCAAAATCATACATTACAGCAATTATCGGTTTCATTTTACATCCTTCTGAGATACTATTAAAACTCTTTTAGTGATAGTAGCACAGATTATAATTTATGTCAAGACAAAGTCAGCCGTTCAGCTCTCGTCATACATCGGTATCGGTTTAAAAAGAACAAAATTTTTGATATAATTCTTATATGCAATTATATTTTTAACATAAAATACTATAATAACAGTATAATATTATATGAAAAGGTGATATGTATGAGCAAAAGATTACTTTCTGTTCTGTTCGTTCTCACTATGATTTGTACTACACTGGGTATGCAGCTTGATATCAGTGCGGCAGGAACAGGTGAGTTTTTCGCAACCGGCACTCTAGGCGGAAGCGACGGCTTCGGCAGCGGCAACAGCACTGTCACGCTTACGGCAGGCAGCTACAACGTCAAGGGCAACGGCAAAGCTATCTATGTCAAGAAAAAATCTGCATCCGACTGGACAAAGATCAGCAAGGATAAGGCAACAAGCCTTCTTACGGACGGAAGCTGGATCTATTACAGCAAGATCAACGCACAGAACAAGAGCGAAGGCTGGATAACAAAATGCAGTGTTTACAAGATCAATATGCAGGGAAAGAAGAAACAGCTCATATTTACCGCTGAGGATGATTATCTCGGCTTGTTCCCCGGGCTGACCCTTGTTGCAAAGTATAAAAACACCCTTTATTACGGTGTAGGTCCTATGCCCAGCAACGGCAACAGTCTATACAGCTTCAATGAAACTACCAAAAAAACAACATTCTCGGAAGCTAAGACCGGCAAGGGCTTCTATTACAACGGAAAGATATATCTCCGCCCTGC